>CAZQOE010000148.1:0-4670 GCA_964594935.1 uncultured Rhodospirillaceae bacterium
CGTGGATCAAGAAAGGCGCTCAGCCGTCGGAACGCGTTGCGCGCTTCCTGCACGCCGCCGGACTTGGCCCCGAAGTCAAGTGGCGCGAGTCGCCCAAGAAGTCCGCGCCGCGCGCCAAGACTCAAGAACGCCTGAAGGCCGCCGCCGAAGGAACAAAGGCTCCTGCAGCTGAAGCTCCCGCCGCCGCGCCTGCCGCAGCACCGGCTGAAGAAAAGCCCGCCGCGTAAGGATTGCTTATGGCTTCGAACCGTAAAATTTGCGTAGGACAATTCGCAGGCGCCCATGGCGTCCGTGGACTTGTGAAGCTGCGCAGTTTTACGGCGGAGCCGGAAGCAATTTTTTCATACGCGCCCCTGACCGATAAGGATGGGGAGCGCGAATTTATAATTAAAAACAACTCTGCATCGAAAGATCTATTCATCGTATCGGTCGAAGGGATCAACGATAAAGAAGCGGCGGATCAATTGCGCGGCGACCGGCTTTACATCCCGCGCACGCTTCTGCCCAAGACCGGCAAGAACGAATACTACGAAGCCGATCTTATCGGGCTCAAAGCCGTCGACGAAAAGGACGAAGATTACGGCGCTGTGCTCAACGTTTTTGATTATGGCGCCGGAATATTTCTGGAAATCGGCACGTCGAAAAAAGACAGTTTTATGCTGCCCTTTAAAGACGCCTTCGTTCCCAAGGTCGATTTGGATGCCGGAAAATTGATTATCGTCTTGCCGGAGGAAGCATCATGAGCTGGCAAGTCACGGTGTTAACTCTTTTTCCGGATATGTTCCCGGGGGTTTTGGGGGGTTCTTTACCCGGAAAAGGGCTAAAAGAGGGGTTATGGCGCCTCGAAACGCTGGACATTCGCTCATTTGCGCGCGATAAGCACGCCTCTGTCGACGACACCCCTTACGGTGGCGGAGCAGGAATGGTGATGCGTCCCGATGTTTTGGACGATGCCATTCGCGGGGCTGAGGCGAAGTTTGGCGCAGCATCGCGCAAAATTTATCTGTCGCCGCGCGGGCGGGTTTTGGATCAAAAGCTGGTGAACGAACTGGCGGCCGAAAAATCCCTGCTTTTGGTGTGCGGCAGATATGAAGGCGTCGATCAACGCGTGATCGATGCACAGGGGCTGGAGGAAGTCAGCCTTGGCGATTTCGTCCTTGCAGGCGGCGAGATTGCGGCAATGGCTTTAATTGAAGCTTGCGTACGCCTTTTGCCGGGTGTTTTGGGCAATACGGCGACAGTCGAGGAAGAAAGTTTCGTCGAGGGGTTGCTTGAATACCCTCATTATACGAAGCCCTTGGTATGGAAGGGCGCCGAGGTGCCGGAAGTCTTGATTTCCGGGCATCACGAAAAGGTTAGAGTCTGGCGGCAAGAGCAGGCGGAAAAAATCACGCAATCGCGCCGTCCGGACTTGTATGAACGGTACGTTTTGAATAAGAACAAGACTAAAGGGAGATAGCTATGAACTTGTTACAGAAAATCGAATCGCAGCAGCTTGATAAGCTGAAGACGACCGCGAAGATCGCTGAATTCAGCATCGGCGACACCGTCTGCGTCAACGTCAAGGTCGTTGAAGGCACGCGCGAACGCATTCAGGCCTACGAAGGCCTTTGCATCGCTCGCCGCAATGCCGGATTAAACTCGGCGTTCACCGTCCGCAAAATCAGCTATGGCGAAGGCGTCGAACGTGTGTTCCCGTTGTACAGCCCCAGAATTGAATCGGTCGAGCTGATCCGCCGCGGCAACGTTCGCCGCGCCAAGCTTTACTATCTGCGCAATTTGCGGGGTAAAGCGGCCCGCATCACGGAAAAAACTGATTACGAACAAGAAGTTAAGGCGTAATCAGCCTGAATTTCCAAAGTTTTGGATTGAATTAAGGACAGCGCCTAAATCAGGCGCTGTTCTTTTTTTGCAACGCCGATCCTTATATTAGCGATTCCTCATAAAGGTTTACATTATGGTTGACTCGACGTTAACCATAGTTTACATGAGTTAACCATAAGGCTGCCTTCGTTCTACGGGCCCCTCTTCGCAGCCTGGTTCTTTTTCTTCTTATGGAGTTTGGTCATGACACCTAACGGCACGAACGACATCCCTGGCAATGTCACAAAGGCCTTTGAAGATATTAACGCCGCAGTTTCCAACTATGTCAGCGCCGTAACAAAATCGAGCGCAGCCCTGTGGCAAGGCATTGAGGAAATCACGCGTAGCGTCGGGGGCTTGTCGCAAGAAAGCTTCGCGCGCGCTATCAGCGCCTATTCATCCCTCGCCTCGGCCAAATCGCCGCAGGAAGCCATCAACACGCAGACGGAATTCGTCAAGGAAAGCTTTGACAACGCCGTTGCCAACAGCAGCAAGGTCTCGGAACTTTCTGTCCGCGTAGCCAAGGACGCGATCAGCCCGTTGACCCAGCATGCCAACGAAACGATCAGCGCGGTTATGAATAAGGTTAAGACCCCGCAATAATCGAAACCCTTTAAAACCCGATTGTTTGCCGAAAAGGCAGCAATCGGGTTTTTCTTTGGGGTTTTTAATCCATTGAATAAGGAACCTTTTTCGAAGAACCCGCTCGGACGGAGTGAATGCGCGGAACCCCGGAGCGCAGAACCGCAAGCGTACTCTAATGTACGTGCGGATTCGAGCACCGGAGTGACAAAGCAGTCACCCGTCCGAGTTAGGGTTATACAAAAAAGGTTTGGTTAATTTACGGCCCCTTTACCTAAATCGTTTATGACTGGTTACATGAACGAGAAACAGGAAAAGGAACGTGTAAACTGGCTTAGAACCGCGCTCGCGGAACAGAGAACGAATATTTCTTCGTTTCTGGACCGGCTCCGGGGAATTGCCGTCAAGGTCGGCGACAGCCTTGCCCTGCACACCAAATTCTTGCGGCTTATGGATCAGGTCGCCACGGACCGCGAAAAAGAGCTCGATATCATTAATGAAATCGAATCGATCGAAAAGCGCCATCGCGAGATGAAACAGATGCGGCTTTTAAAACGCGCTGATCAGGCGGAAGAAGCCAAACGCAAACGCCGCTTAAAAGAGCTGGAAGGTGAAAACCGGCAGAACGAAGACGAGGACGAGGACAGCCCCCAGAGGCTCGGCCTTTTTGAAGCCGTAATAGTGTACTGGCTGTTTTTCTCGGACTCCGGATTTTTTTCAAGCCTTGGCGGGCTGTTTTCGAAAAGCAAGCCGCTGGCAGGCGAACCTGCGCCTCAGCCGAAAGCCGATAAATTGGAACCGATGGTCGAATAATCGCAAGCTTTTCCCAACGCCAGCAGATAAAGAAACTGTCTTTCGCATCAGGCTATAACAATAATTGGTTTTGTTCCCGCCTAACCCGCTCGGATGCGGGAAATGCGAGAAGCGAGGAGCGCAGGACCGCAAGCGTACTCTGATGTACGTGCGGATCCGAGCACCGCAGCGACGAAGCAGTTCCCCGTCCGAGTTAGGGTTAGGATTTCTTATCGTCTTTGACTTCGCTAAATTCGGCGTCAACCACGCCCGGCTCTGCCGCCTTGTCCTCCGAAGCCTTGGCGGAGGAGGAGACACCTTCCTGCTGAGCCTTGTAAAGCTGCTCGCCGATTTTCATCGAGATTTGGGTCAAGGCTTCCGTCTTGGCCTTGATCTGGAAAGCGTCGCCGGAGTCGAGAATGCCCTTAAGATCCGAGATTGCGCTTTCGGCCGCGGCTCTATCCGCCGCCTGAACCTTCGCCCCCAAATCCTTAAGCGATTTTTCCGTCTGGTGAATCAGGCCGTCCGCCTGATTGCGCGCATCGACGACTTCGCGGCGCTTCTTGTCTTCTGCCGCGTTGGCTTCCGCTTCCTTGACCATGCGCTGAATGTCGGAGTCGCTCAATCCGCCCGAAGCTTGGATGCGAATCTGCTGTTCCTTGTTCGTCGCTTTGTCTTTGGCCGTCACGCTAACGATGCCGTTGGCGTCGATGTCGAAGGTGACTTCGATCTGCGGAACGCCGCGCGGCGCAGGAGGAATGCCGACGAGGTCGAACTGGCCGAGCAGCTTGTTGTCAGCGGCCATTTCGCGTTCGCCTTGGAACACGCGGATGGTGACCGCGTTCTGGCCGTCTTCGGCTGTCGAAAACACCTGGCTCTTCTTGGTCGGAATCGTGGTGTTGCGATCGATAAGGCGCGTAAAGACGCCGCCTAGTGTTTCGATGCCGAGCGAAAGCGGGGTCACGTCGAGCAACAACACGTCCTTGACGTCGCCCTTCAGAACGCCCGCCTGAATGGCGGCGCCGACGGCGACGACTTCGTCGGGGTTGACGCCGCGATGCGGTTCGCGCCCGAAGAAGTCCTTCACGATATCGATGACCTTGGGCATGCGGGTCATGCCGCCGACCAAAATCACTTCGCTGATTTCGGAATTCTTGATGCCCGCGTCTTTCATCGCCTGACGGCAGGGCTCGATGGTCTTTTGCAGCAAGTCATCAACCAACGACTCCAGCTTGGCGCGCGTCAGCTTGATGGACAGATGCTTTGGACCAGCCTGATCCGCCGTAATAAACGGCAGATTAACTTCCGTCTGCACGGAAGAAGAAAGCTCGATCTTGGCTTTTTCGGCAGCTTCTTTCAGGCGCTGCAAGGCCAGCTTGTCGGAGCGAAGGTCGATGCCCTGCTCTTTCTTGAATTCGTCGCACAGCCAATCC
>CAZQOE010000149.1:0-4621 GCA_964594935.1 uncultured Rhodospirillaceae bacterium
TGCTGCGGCTGATCCAGTCGGCGGGCGGCAACGTGGCGGCCGCGCAGCAGGGCATCATCTATTTGGACGAAGTGGATAAGATCTCCAGAAAAAGCGAGAACGTGTCCATTACCCGCGACGTATCGGGCGAGGGCGTGCAGCAGGCTTTGCTTAAGCTTATGGAAGGGACGATTGCATCCGTTCCCCCGCAAGGCGGACGCAAGCATCCCCAGCAGGAATTTTTGCAGGTCGATACGACCAACATACTGTTTATTTGCGGGGGCGCGTTCTCTGGCCTCGAAAAAATCATTTCTGCGCGTGGACGCGGTAGCTCGATAGGCTTTGGCGCCGATGTACGCGGTCCTGACGAACGTCGTACCGGCGATATTCTGCAAGGAACGGAGCCTGAAGACTTGCTGAAATTCGGTTTAATCCCTGAATTTATCGGGCGTCTGCCTGTTATCGCGACGCTCACGGATCTCGACGAAGCGGCATTGATCGACATTCTGACGACGCCCAAGAACGCGCTCGTGAAGCAGTTCCAGCGCCTGTTCGAAATGGAAGACATCAAGCTTGAGGTCGATGACAGCGCGCTTAAAGCCATCGCGAACAAAGCCATTACTCGTAAAACCGGCGCACGCGGCTTGCGCTCAATTATGGAAGGCGTGCTTCTCGACTCCATGTATGAACTTCCGGGAACGATGGACGTCGAAAAAGTCCTTATCACTCAAGATGTTGTCGAGGGCAAATCGAAGCCCATTTATGTTCATGGCGACAAACATGCGGATGCGTCCATGGCTGCGGCCAAGGCGTAACGGCGAAAGGGAATTTTTACATGCCCGATAGTCTTATGCGCGCTAAAATAAAAGAAGCATTGGCGGCGACGGGTCAAAATCGGCACGATGCGCACAAACTTCTGATTACATGGGCGGTGCGCGATCCCGCCTTGCTTTTGGCGATGACCAAGCCCCACCTTAAAGCCATTGCCACTGGGCATATCGATCATTATCTACGCGCTGGGGAAGCTGTCGGCGGGGACGACGCAAGCCCTGAAAAACTCTCGCGTACTGCCATCGACGATATTGTGTCTTCGTCGCGCTTGCCTTCGGACAGGCGCCAAAATCCCGCCGTGCCGCCGCCAAAATCGACGGAACGCCAAGCTTCGACAATGCGCAAGCTTGCAGCTGCTTTTACGAAAAAGAAGAAATAACGGAATAAACTAATCGACGTCGCCCAATCTCTTTTCGAGATTCGAGAAGCGCGTAAACTGTCCGTCGAAGTGCAGCTTGATCGTACCAATCGGGCCATGGCGCTGTTTGGCGATAACGATTTCCGCGATATTATTGACTTCCTCGCCGCGTGACATCCAACGGCTATAACGGTCGTTAAACCGGCTTTCGTCTTCGTCCTGACGACGGGTCGGCTCAGAGCGAGCGTGATAGTATTCTTCGCGGTACACGAACATGACAACGTCGGCGTCCTGTTCGATAGAGCCGGATTCACGCAAATCGGCCAATTGAGGGGTCTTATCTTCGCGCATTTCGACGGCGCGCGAAAGCTGCGAAAGCGCCAAAATCGGAATATCAAGCTCTTTAGCCAAGGCCTTTAAGCCACGGGTGATTTCCGATACTTCCTGAACGCGGTTTTCCTCGCGACGGGATCCTGTGCCGTGTAGCAACTGTAAATAGTCGACAACGATCATGCCAAGATTAGGAACCAAGCGCTTAAGTCTCCTGGCGCGCGTGCGTAAAGCCGAGACGGAAAGGCCGGGGGTGTCGTCGATGTAAAGAGGGACGCGTGAGAGAATTTGGGAAGCTTCGACAAACTTCGTAAAATCCTCAGTCTTTATTTCACCGCGGCGGATTTTATCGGAAGGCACGCTCGAAAAATCCCCTAACAAGCGCGTCGCCAGCTGCTCGCTCGACATTTCAAGCGAGAAAAAGGCGACGCCGGAACCTTCGCGCCCCTCGCTTTTAAAATAAGCATGTGCGGCATTGAAGGCCATGTTGGTTGCCAAGGCGGTTTTACCCATCGATGGACGCCCTGCAAGGATAACGAGGTCCGAACGCTGCAATCCGCCCATCTTGCGGTCAAGGTCGGTGAATCCTGTCGTAACGCCGGTAATGTGGCTATCGCGCTTATGGGCTTCCTCGGCCAGCTTGATGGAAATAGACAAAGCTTTTTCGAGCTTAACGAACCCTCTGTCGGTTTCGCCGGTGCGCGCCAATTCAAAAAGCTTGGCTTCGGCAGTTTCAATCTGCGAGGAAGCGGGCTTCTCAAGGTCCTGCTGAAAAGCCTCATTAACGACGTCGGTTCCGAGCGAAATTAGCTGGCGGCGCAAGTGCAAATCATGGATCAAACGCGCATAATCTTCGACGTTGAAAATCGTCACGACGTTGGCGGCCAGATCGACCAGATAATTAGCGCCGCCGACCGCTGCAAGGGCTGCGTCGTTTTCAAAAACGCCGCGCAACGTCTTAGGGTCCGCAATTTGTCCACGGTTGATCAGCGTTGAAATGGCGCCATATATGCGGCCATGAACGGGGTCGTAAAAGTGATCAGGTTCCAAAAATTCGCTGATTTTCTCGTGAACGACATTGTTAACGAGCAAAGCTCCCAACAAGGCCTGTTCGGCCTCGATATTGTGCGGGGGAGTGCGGACAGCGCCGACAGCATCCAAAGACGAAACAGCGCGTAAAGCTGGAAGATTTGATGAATTTGCCATGAAGGGATGCTAACAGATAAAGCGCTGAGTGTGACAACATTCGGCCTGTGAATAACGTGGATAACGGGGGCAATTTTATAACCCTGACCCATTGAAGTTTTAAACTAAAAGGACCAAGGTCTCCGCCTTAATTCAGAGATTATTTGAGAAATGTTTACTGCCGACTGGAAGTTTGAAAATAAAGCCCGCGTGACGCTTGCCAAAGCGCCCGAAGGGCATGATGCGCGCCTTTTAGGGGAAATTGCGGACCGCAGTACAGGCACTCCTGTTCTATATGTGGCTCAAGACGACGCGCGGGCTGCTTTGATGGCCGATGCCTTAGGTTTTTTTGCGCCGAATTGCGAAATTGTGCCTTTTCCGGCGTGGGATTGTCTTCCCTATGATCGCGTATCCCCACATACCGATATCATAGGGCAAAGAATTGCGGCATTAAGCAGGCTGCGAAAGGATTTTAAGCAACCCTGCGTTGTTATCACAACAATAAATGCCGTAACGCAAAAAACTCTGCCGCAAGACGTGCTGGAACAAGCCGGTCTGAACGCTGCTGCAGGCGATACGCTGCCGGTTGAAAAATTGCGCAGCTTTTTGACTCATAATGGTTATGTAAATGCCGGAACCGTTCGCGAAGCAGGTGAATTCGCCGTCCGCGGCGGAATTGTCGATTTATTCCCGCCCGGATACGACGCTCCATTGCGTCTGGATTTCTTCGGCGACGAAATCGACAGTATTCGCGTATTCGATCCGTTGACTCAAACGACAACCGATAAAATCGACAGCTTTCATCTGGGGCCGAGCGCGGAGGCGATTTTAAGCGAGGCCTCAATTGCGCACTTCAGGTCGTCATACCGCGCCTTATTCGGCGCGGTGACGGATGGCGATGCGCTTTACGAAGCCGTGACGCACGGCAACAGATTTGCCGGTGTCGAGCATTGGCTCGGCCTGTTCTATCCACGCCTGTTTAGTATATTTGATTATGTGACCGATGGGCCGGTTGTCTTCGATTATCAGTCGTTTGAGGCGATTACATCGCGTTTGCAGCAGGTTGAAGATTTTTACCAGTCGCGATTTTCTCTTTACGAAGCCGCGAAGCGGTCCAAAAAGAAGGATAGCGGCGTTTATTACAAACCAGCGCCTGCCGAAAGTTTATACCTGACGCAAACCGAACTTGATAAGGCATTGGAGGGAAGGGCTGCCGCGATTTTGTCGCCGTTTGGGTCTGTCGAGCCTTTGTCGCTGGATTGCCAAGGCCAGCGCGGACGGGATTTTGCATCTGCGCGTGCCGTCCGGCAGGAAAAAGACCTTTATGGTGAAGTTCAAGCCTATATCGCGGATCAGCATAAGCAAAATCGCCGTGTTGCGCTTGCTTGTTACAGCCAAGGCTCTGCAGGCCGGATGGCGGGTTTGCTTCGTACGCATGGTATTTCAGCACAGACGCAGATTCCAAACTATGAATCGTTGCGAAAACTCGATACGAAACTTGTTGGGCTCATAATTCTGGGGCTTGAACACGGTTTTGTTTCTCCCGACCTTGCCGTGCTTACCGAGCAGGATATTCTCGGAGATCGTCTTGTCCGTCCGCCTGCAAAACGTCGCGCCGCAAAGCAGTTTCAACTTGAACTAGAATCTCTTAATCCCGGTGATTTTATCGTTCATGCCGAGCATGGCATCGGGCGGTATGAGGGATTGGAACACGTCTCGGTTCTTGGGCTTTCGCACGATTGCGTAAAATTGATATACGACGGCGGCGACAAATTGTTTGTTCCCGTCGAAAATCTCGACCTTCTAACGCGCTACGGCGGAGAAGAATCCGGCGCAGTCTTAGACAAGCTTGGAGGCCTTGGCTGGCAGCAACGCAAATCGCGCGTTAAGAAGCGGCTCAAAGACATGGCTGACGCCCTTATAAAAATTGCAGCAGAA
>CAZQOE010000150.1:0-4595 GCA_964594935.1 uncultured Rhodospirillaceae bacterium
CTTCCCTCTTTTGACTAAAGCCCAGGAGACTCCAATGACCGAAATCACAGCCTCAATGGTAAAAGACCTGCGCGAAAAGACCGGCGCCGGCATGATGGATTGCAAAAAAGCGCTTAACGAAACCCAAGGCGACATGGAAGCCGCCGTCGATTGGCTGCGCAAGAAGGGTTTGTCGGCAGCCGCCAAGAAGGCTGGCCGCGTCGCCGCCGAAGGCCTCGTGGCCGTCGCCTCCGCCGGCAACAAAGCAGCGGTCGTCGAAGTCAACGCCGAAACCGACTTTGTCGCGCGTAACGACAAGTTCCAGAATTTTTCCCTTCAAGCCGCCACCATCGCGCTTGATGCAAACGGCGACGTCGAGACGATGAAGACCGCCAAGCATCCGGACGGCGGAACGACGGAGGAAGCCTTGACGCAGCTTATCGCCACCATCGGCGAAAACATGACCTTGCGCCGCGCGGCTTTGCTTTCCGTCTCGCAAGGCATCGTCGCCACATATGTCCACAACACGCTGGCCCCGAATTTGGGCAAGATCGGCGTGTTGGTCGCTTTGGAATCCTCGGCACCCGCCGCGAAGTTGCAGGAACTCGGCAAGCAAATAGCCATGCACGTCGCGGCCGCGCGTCCCGAAGCCCTGAGCATCGCGGACGTCGACACCAAGGCCCTTGACCGCGAACGCAACGTTCTGGCCGACCAAGCCCGCGCGTCGGGCAAGCCCGAAGCGATTATCGCCAAGATGGTCGAAGGCCGCCTTCGCAAATATTACGAAGAAGTCGTGCTTTTGGAGCAGATTTACGTCGTCGACGGCGAAAGCCGCGTTTCGCAGATTATCGAAAACGCCGGCAAGACGCTGGGCGCGCCCGTCAAGCTGACCGGCTTTGTCCGCTTCCAGTTGGGCGAAGGCATCGAAAAGGCGGCAGGATGCGATTTTGCCGAAGAAGTCGCGAAGATGGCGAAGTAAGTCCGATTACGGTTGATATTCTTTTTTAACGGCGGAGGAATTCTTTTCTTCCGCCGTTTTCTTTTCAGGGCGCGTTGGGGCAGCGGCGTTGAGGCGCCCTTTTTTAAAATCTTCGATGATTTCGTGAAGGGTCACGCCTCTTCGATAGATGCGAAGTCCTTTTGGTATTTTTACCTTCTTATTTTCAAGAGCCTCGATAATTTCAAAATCTTCTTTAGCGGATAAAAAACAGAAGGCTGATTTGCCTCCATACTCAGCGAGTATTCTCTTTTCTACGACCCACCTAAGCAAATTGATGCCTCCGGTAAACGGGGGGATGTATCCTGACTTTCCAGGACCCGGAAACCCAAAATCAGCAATAATCAGATCGAAGCTTCTTTTTTTAAGCCTTCTCTTAGCTTCAGCAAAAGTGGAAACATGAACAAGTTCCCTGTCGGGATCTGGAAAATCCTGATTCAGTAAAAGCTGATATACCGCCGCAAGCATCGGAATATCTTCAATGTATAAAATCCGCACTTTTTTGGCCCTCTAAATATGCCTTTGAGTTTAGGCTTCACAAATACTTGCAGCAAGCCAATGTCTATGGCCTTTAACCCTATTGTTAAGGCCTTGTCCAAAGCCCCCGAAGGCTCCAAACGAATCGTTTATATTGTGTTTTCTAGTGCTTTTCCTCTAACCTTTTAGGGTGTAAACATCTCCCCACGCGCGAAATCGCGCTTTAACAGACCTCGCAGCTTTCTGGAGAAAAATATATGCCCCCCAAAGCCTCAAAGTCCGCCCGCTACAAGCGCGTTTTGCTGAAACTGTCGGGCGAAGCCCTTATGGGCTCGCGAGACTACGGCCTTGAGCCCGAAACCGTCGACCGCGTCGCCGCCGAAATCAAATCCGTCGTCGATATGGGCGTCGAAGTCTGCGTCGTCATCGGCGGCGGGAATATTTTCCGCGGCGTATCGGCCGCGGCGCACGGCATGGACCGCGCCATCGCCGATTATATGGGCATGCTGGCGACGGTCATCAACGCTTTGGCCATGCAGAACGCCTTGGAAAAAGCGGGCGTACCGACGCGCGTTCAGTCCGCCATTCCGATGGCGTCGATCTGCGAGCCGTACATCCGCCGCCGCGCCATGCGGCATATGGAAAAAGGCCGCGTCGTCATTTTTGCCGCCGGAACGGGCAATCCTTTCTTTACGACCGACAGCGCCGCCGCGTTGCGCGCGTCCGAAATGCAATGCAACGCGCTTTTGAAGGCCACAAAAGTCGATGGCGTGTACACAGCAGACCCCACGAAGGTCAAGAACGCCAAACGGTACGATAAACTCAGCTATCTCGACGTCCTGTCGCAGGATTTGCAGGTGATGGACGCTTCGGCTATTTCGCTGGCGCGGCAAAGCGAGATTCCGATTTTGGTTTTCTCGATCTTTACGCACGGCGCCTTCGCCGACGTCATGCAGGGAAAAGGCAAATTTACTATCGTGGAGTGACAAATGGATTTGAATCAAACAAAGCAACGGATGGAAGGCTCGCTTGAGGCCCTCCGCAAGGAATTTTCGGGGCTTCGCACAGGCCGCGCCTCGGTTAACCTGCTCGACAACATTCGTGTCGATGCTTATGACGCATCATCTCCTATAAATGTTGTTGCATCAGTTAGTGCACCAGAACCTCGACTTATTACAATACAAGTTTGGGATAACGGAATCGTCAAAAACGTCGAAAAAGCCATCCGCGACGCGGGCCTCGGCCTTAATCCGCAGCCCGACGGTAAGCTTATTCTCGTTACGGCAATTACGCCAGGAACGCCGTTTGGAGCTCGTCAAAGTCGCAGGCAAGTACAGCGAACAGGCGCGCGTTTCCGTGCGCAACGTGCGGCGCGAGGCTATAGACGCGATCAAGAAGGAAAAGCTGTCGGAAGACGAAACCAAAACGATGACCGACAAGGTGCAGAAGCTGACCGACGAATACGTCAAGAAGATCGACGACCTTTTCGCGGCCAAGGAAAAAGAAATCACCCACGTTTAGCCAAAACAGATGGGAAAAAACGATAAAGATTTTGAGATTCCCCGTCCCCCTATGCACGTCGCCATCATCATGGACGGCAACGGGCGCTGGGCAAAGGCGCGCGGGCTGCCTCGCCCGATGGGCCACCGCGCGGGAATTGAAGCCGTGCGGCGCACGCTTGAAGCGGCGGAACATCTGCACATCGGCTATCTGACCCTTTACAGCTTCTCTTCCGAAAACTGGAGCCGTCCGGCCGACGAAATCGGCGAATTAATGGGCCTTTTGCGCACCTACCTGCGCTCGGAGCTTGCCACGTTCCATAAAAAAGGGATTCGAATCCGCGTCATCGGCGACAGAAAACGGCTTCCCGCCGACATCGTCGATATGATCGCCCGCGCCGAAGACCTGACTCAGGACAACAAAAAACTGACTTTGACCCTCGCGCTCAATTACGGCGGAAGGCAGGAAATTACGGCGGCGGCGCGGGGCCTCGCCAAGGCGGTCGAGCGCGGCACGTTGCAGGCCGACGCCATCGACGAGCATGTTTTTGAATCGTTTCTGTTCACGGGCGGAACGCCGGACCCCGACCTTGTCATCCGCACGAGCGGCGAAAAGCGCATTTCGAATTTCCTGCTGTGGCAATCGGCTTATGCCGAGTACGTTTTTCTGGACGTCCTGTGGCCGGACTTTTCAGGCGAGCATTTGGCGCAAGCCATTGAAGAATTCGCGCGGCGTGAACGGCGTTACGGTGCCACGGCGAGCAAGGCCTAAAGCTCTACTGCTTTTTTCTTATAATACCGGTGCAATAAAACCGTCTGAAACGGCACGGCGATGAGCGCCATGGCAACGGCGTACCCCAAAGGCGCGCCGCCGTATAAAAGGGCCGCGCAGAGCAACGATGCCGCGATTCCGCCGATGTCCCATCCGTATTCCATGATGAAGACAAGATGAAAGGGGCTTTGCGCCTTGCTTATCATCGTGTAGACGCCTGTCATCAGCGTCGAACCGTAGCTGGCCGTCACGAGGGCGCTGGCCATGGCAACGGCGTAGACGGAAGATGGGGTCTCCTCTGCGGTGGCGCGTAACAGAATGGCTATCGTCAGAAGCGACGCGCTTATCATGACGGTGCGGGATCCGTGGCCGTTATCGATAAATCTTCCCAGCAGCACGCCGCCCATCACCGACACGAGGCTCGCCAAAGTCAGCGCGCCGCCGTAAGCGGTGAACCCCTGCCCGACGCCGCCAAATAAAACCATCGCCCAAGCCATGCTGAATCCGACATAAATCCATGCGTCCGTCGAGAACAACGCGAAGGCGCTTCGCCCGTTTTTAAGAACGTTTTCAGGAGATTTTTTAGGCACGGGGATGGGGGATAAACCCAAAAGAGGGATAAGCGCCAGAAGTTCGCACGCCGCGGCGATGCCATACGTCGCATGCGGCCCCACACGATCCAAAAGCCAACCGCCGACGATGGGGCTTAGAATAGTCGCCGAAACCGAAAGGGCTTCGCGAATGCCCACCTGCTTGCCGCGGTGCAGAATGGTCACGCGGTCGCTGACGTCCATGACCTCGTGCAGCTTGTGGGTGATGATGACGATGGCGCAGCCCTTATCCCGCATGGAGCGCAGGATATCGAACAGGC
>CAZQOE010000151.1:0-4471 GCA_964594935.1 uncultured Rhodospirillaceae bacterium
GCCATGGACGCCAAGTTTCTGGCTTTGCTGAAAGACACGAAGGCCGCCGCCGCGATGGTCGTGGGCGACGAAAAAGACAGCGCGTTTTTGCCGTCGAGAATTATCGTGAGCCGCCCCCGCGTTGCGATAGCCGCCGTAACGGCCTTGTTCGCCGAGCCCGTGCATATCGATAAAGGAATTCATAAATCAGCCGTCATCGAAAAAGGCGCTAAGATAGGCAAGAATCCGTCCATCGGCGCTTTCGTCTATGTCGCCAGAAATGCCGTCGTCGGCGATAACGCCGTTTTGCATCCGCAAGCGTATATCGGCGAAAGCGCCCAAATCGGCGACGACGCCTTGATTTACGCCGGAGCAAAAATCGGCGCGGGCACGATTATCGGCGACCGCGTTATCATTCATTTCAACGCCAGCATCGGCGCGGACGGATTCAGCTTCGTCACGCCGCAGATGGGCAGCGTGGAGGCCGCCAAGGCCAGCGCCAGCGGCGACGTTACCGCGTCGAACACGTCCCTTATCCGCATTTCGTCCCTTGCGCCCGTTATCATCGGCGCCGACGTCGAGATCGGCGCCAATACGTGCATCGACAGGGGAACCATCGCATCGACGCGCGTCGGAAACGGAACCAAGATCGATAATCAGGTGCAGGTCGGACACAATGTTTCTATCGGCGAGAATTGCATGATCTGCGGCCGCACCGGCATCGCGGGGAGCGCCGTTATCGGCAACCGCGTCGTCCTTGGCGGCGCCGTGGGCGTTGCCGATCACGTCACCATCGGCGACGATGCCATTGCCATGGCGATGAGCGGCATCGCCGGAAACGTCCTGCCTCGAACCATCGTGGGGGGCGTTCCTGCGGCACCGAGGGAAAAGATGATGGAAAACCTGTTCAACCTCGGGCGATTGAAGAGATTCTTCAAAAAAATCGAAGAGTTAGGGATTCGCGTCGGGGAGCTTGAGAAAAAACAGAAACCCGATTAATCCGTAGTTGTTCAACCGAAGAGGCACGCTCATGCCCTCGCTCCAGATCGATGAAATTCTCGATATTGTCGCGCAAAAAGCCCTTATCGACCGCAGCAAGCTTTCGCCCGAAGCCAATCTGTCCGATTTGAACGTCAGTTCTTTGGATATGGTCGAGGTTATTTTTGCGCTTGAGGATAAATTCGGCATCCAGTTGCCGTTTAACGCCAATACTTCGTCCGACAATATCCGCACTATTGGCGACGTTATTGCCCTTGTCGAAAAGCAATTGGCGCAGAAGCAGCCTATATAATTGCTTTTTTTCCGCAGAACGCCTATAAAATACCTTCAATAGTGGAGGGAAAAATGACCGGATTAAACGAAGAAGACCTGAAGAAAAACGTCAAGGACAAGGATACGTGGTTCCGCTTCCCGTACCTGATCGTCTTTGCCGTCGCGTTTTACCTGACCATTCCGCTGACTTTCGCCATCATGGTGTTTCAGTTCCTCGCCAAGCTTTTCAGCGGCGCGGCTTTTGCGGGCCTCGGCGAATTCGGCGCCAATCTCGGCACCTATCAGCAGCAGCTGACGCGGTATATGACGTATGCGGCGGACGACAAGCCGTTTCCGTTTGCGCCGTTTCCGGCCAAGCAATAGCTCCGGCTTTCGGTTTATCATTGGAGGGGTATTTGCGTGAAAAGCTTTTATGTCACGACGCCGATTTATTATGTCAACGACGTTCCGCATATCGGGCATGCTTATACCTCTTTAGCCTGTGACGTTTTGGCGCGGTTCAAGCGCCTTGACGGCTTTGACGTCATGTTCTTGTCCGGCACGGACGAACATGGACAAAAAGTTGCCAAGTCCGCCGCCGCCGCCGGGGTCGATCCGCAGTCTTTCACCGACAAGGTTTCGCAGAATTTCCGCGATTTGCTGAAAAACCTGAACGTCTCAAACGACGACTTCATCCGCACGACGGAAGATCGCCACATCAAGGCGTGCCAAGCATTGTGGAGCGAGCTTTTGAAGCGCGGCGAACTTTACTTGGGCAAATATGCCGGCTGGTACGCCGTGCGCGATGAAGCTTATTACGGCGAAGACGAACTGAAAGACGGCCCCAACGGAAAGAAAATCGCGCCGTCGGGCGCGGAATGCGAATGGGTCGAGGAGCCAAGCTATTTCTTCAAGCTTTCCGCATGGGGCGACAGGCTTTTAAAATTTTACGACGAAAATCCGGATTTCATCCTGCCGCACACGCGCCGCAACGAGGTTATCAGCTTCGTCAAATCCGGCATGCGCGATTTATCCGTTTCGCGCACCGCCATTACGTGGGGTGTTCCCGTTCCGAACGAGCCGAAGCATGTGATGTATGTGTGGCTCGACGCCTTGACGAATTACATCACGGCGCTCGGGTATCCGGATACGCAGGCGGATTTGTATAAAAAACATTGGCCCGCGACCTTGCATATGGTCGGCAAGGATATTTTGCGTTTTCACGCGATTTACTGGCCCGCCTTTTTGATGGCCGCCGGATTGGAGCCGCCCAAGCGCGTTTTTGCGCACGGCTGGTGGACAAACGAAGGGCAAAAGATTTCCAAGTCTTTGGGCAACGTCATCGACCCTTACGAACTCATCAAGTCGTTCGGGCTCGATCAAACGCGGTATTTTGTGTTGCGTGAGGTTCCTTTCGGCAATGACGGCGATTTTTCTCGCAGCACCATGATTCGCCGCATCAACAGCGATCTGGCCAACGGCATCGGCAATCTGGCGCAGCGCACGCTGTCGCAAATAGCTAAGAATTGCGGCGCGGCCGTTCCCAAGCACGGGGAATTTCTGGACGTTGACAATGCTTTACTACAAAAGGCGGAGGGGCTTCTTCCTCAAATACGGCCTCTGTTTGACGTGCAAAATTTTAGTCGGGCGCTTGACCATATTTGGGGTTTAATTGCTGAAGCCGACCGCTACGTTGATGAACAAGCGCCGTGGGCTTTAAAGAAAACGGATGCTGCGCGCATGGAAACGGTTTTGTATGTGCTGGCGGAAACGCTGCGTTATATTGGTGTCTTGCTTTGGCCCTTTATGCCCCAATCGGCAGATAAATTGCTTGATCAGTTGGCCGTTTCTGCAGATGCCCGCACTTTTAAGTATCTGTCGTTCACTAGCGCATTGAACCCCGGCACAGCTTTGCCCGCGCCGAAGGGACTGTTTCCCAGATATGTGGAAGAAAAAGTCTAATTCATCGACGTTTTATCTGACAGCAAACATTAACCCCGCCCCCACCCCCTCCCTCAAGGGGAGGGGAGTTTTGCCGCGTTTACGGAACGAGTTGACGCAAAAGCTCTATTTCTTTTCGTCGGCCGCGACCGTCATCTTGACGATCTTGGTCGGATCGGAGACTTCGCCGTTGTTCGAGGACGAACCCTTTTTAATTTGATCGACGAATTCCATGCCGGTTACGACCTGCCCCCAGACCGTGTATTGCCCGTTGAGGAAGGACGCGTCGTCAAAGCAGATGAAAAACTGGCTGTCGCCGCTGTCAGGCGAGGCGGCGCGCGCCATCGACACCGTTCCGCGAACATGGGGCTCTTTCGAGAATTCGGCTTTCAGCTTCTGGCCGGAACCGCCCGTGCCGTTGCCCTTGGGATCGCCCGTCTGGGCCATAAAGCCCGGAATGACGCGATGGAATTTGAGGCCGTCGTAAAATCCCTTGCGTGTAAGTTCTTTAATCCGCGCGACGTGGCCCGGCGCGAGATCGGGGCGCAATTGGATGACGACGCGGCCTGCGGGCAGGTCGAGATAAATCGTGTTTTCGGGATCAAGCACGGCGGCTTCAGATGCTGACATGGAAAAAACTCCGAGTGTAAGAGACAAAAGAACTGCGAGAAGCCTGACAAGACGGAAGGACATGAGCGTTACCGAAGAAAGTTGGTTCTGACGAGATTTTGGAATATAAACAGGATTACCGAGAGAAACAATGAACAAAAACCGCGCCTTATTATTAGATAGAGACGGCGTTATCAACGCCGATACCGGCTATGTCGGATCGGTCGAGGCTTTTTCTTTTTTGCCCGGATTGTTTCCTTTTCTGCGCACAACGCGGGATTTGGGCTATCGGCTTGCCGTTATCACGAATCAGGCCGGCGTCGCGCACGGATATTATTCGGCCGACGATTTTTATCGCCTGACCGATCATATGGTCGCCGAGTTGAAAAAAGAAGGAATCGAGATCGAGCTTGTTCTTGCCTGCTTCGAGCACGACCGCGGCCGCGTTGCCGCGCTCACCCGCCAGAGTTTTTGGCGCAAGCCGCGGCCCGGCATGGTCTTGGAAGCCATCCGGCGCATGAACATCGACCCCGCGCGTTCGGCTTTCCTCGGCAATGAAATAAAAGACATGCAGGCTGCCCTTGGCGGCGGCATCAGGCGTTGTATGCTTTTGACGCAAGGGAAGGCCGCGCCTTTGGAAGGCGTGGATATCGTCAAAAATTACGATGAGGCCTTGAGTTTTCTTAAGGAG
>CAZQOE010000152.1:0-4459 GCA_964594935.1 uncultured Rhodospirillaceae bacterium
AAGGATGCGCGCGTGTAAGCTATTAATGAGAAAGACGAATCAGTCGGAAGTGAAAAAATGACATACCGCAAAAAAATAATCATGGTTTCCGGCGCTGCTCTTCTGCTGGCCGGATGTAGCGATTTTCATTCGGGGTGGAATTCCCTGACTTCTTCGGAGTCCAATTATTCCGGAGGACAGCCCGTCGCGACCGAGCCGGATATCGTTTCCGTCAAGCTTGCGCAAGCGGCGGACAAGGCCGCCAAGTCTTTAGACAGCATCGCGAATATCGAACAGCAAAAAAATCCCGCCGCGAAGCCTTTGGAAGTCGATTACACCAACGCGTCGCCGAGCGTTTTGCAGCCCGTTACGCTGCGCTGGTCCGGCCCCATTGACCAAGTCGCGCGCACATTAGCTGAACGCGCCGGAATGCGTTTCCGCATCGTCGGCCGCAAGCCGGATATTCCGCTTGTCGTCAATATCGACGCTTACCAACAGCCGATTCTCCATGTTCTCCGCGATGTCGGCCTTCAAGCGGGATCCCGCGCCGATCTTTCGGTCAACCAGAACGAAGGCGTCGTCGAGGTGCGCTATGCCGCTGCTGACCAGTCCCGTTAAGCCGATGCCTCTGAAACTTTTCGCTTTCATAGCCCTTTTTGCGTTTTTTGCGGCGCCGCTTTCCGCGTTCGCTTCGGACGAAGACGTTCTCGGATTCAAGATCATTCCTTCGGAAGACGACATCGGCGTTTCTCCTCCTCCGCCGGTTTTGACCGACCTGCAAAATCAGTCGGCGTCGGAAGACGACGACGCGCTTAAAATCAATGCCGTCGGCCTTCAAATCCGCGCCGACGCCATTCGCGAAGCGTCATTGTCCTACGGCGCGCGCGGAGGCCTTGCCCACCGCACTTTTGAAATCCAGCGGAGGCTGGCCGAATACGACACCAGCATGTCGAAGGCGTTCGATTTTTCGCGCCTTCTGATAGCAGCGCCTTCCGGCTTGCTCGTCGAGCCGCCGATCGTTTCCGAAGCGCAGCAGGCCGTTCTGGTCAGCTCGGGCGGGCAAGCCGCCGCTGTCGCAGACCGCGTTTACCGCATCAACCGCATCGCCCGCATCGTCACGGCGGCTCGCAACTGGCGCTTGTATCTGGAAAGGGACTGGGGCCGCGTCGACCCGCCCGCCGCCATTTTGCTTCCCAAGACCGAAGAGGAAAAAGCCGCATGGTCGGCTTACGTCAAGCAAGGATGGGATCAGGGAATCAAGCAGGCCGACGAGACTTTCGAATCCGATGTCGATCGCATGACGAACGACTTTACCGGCATGGTGCGTTACCGCGAACTTCTGGCGCAGGGGATGATCTCAAAGCCCTATGCTCTGGCTGACGATCGCGGCGTCACCGGCGGCGGAAGAGAGATGCGCATAGGAGATCGCGGCGTCGCCATTACCGGCCAATCCTCCCTCATCTCCAAGAGCAGCGCATGGACTCCGGCGAATCGATAAGAAAACGGATTGAAGATTTAACCATCAAGCTCGGCACGTGGCCTAACGAGCCTATGCGCATCGCAGCCGAGCATCTTGACGAGTTGCTCCAGTGGTGCGTCAAGAACGGCGCCAGCGATACGTCTTTCCAGACGGATCGTCCCGTCTATATCGAAGTCGATGGAATTCTCTTCCCCATCACTCGCCGCCATTTGGACAGCGCCGACATCGCGAACATCCTGAACAAGATCTACGGCCCCGATGCGCTGGCCAAGCTTGCCGCGGGCGTCGATCTCGATTTGTCATACGAGGTTCGCCCCGATCGCAACACCCGCATGCGTTTCCGCGTTAACATCACGGCCATTCTCAGCCGAGGGCGCGACTCCGTCCAAGTCACGATGCGCACGCTCCCCAATCTGCCGCCGACGTTAATCGATTTGGGCGTCGAACAGAAAATCATCGAAAACTGGTCGCCGCGCCAAGGTTTGATTCTCGTCACGGGGCCGACGGGAAGCGGCAAGACGACGTTGCTGGCGGCGGGATGCCGCATGTTGATCGAGCGCGAGCAGGGCTGCGGCAAAATGCTGACCTACGAAGCGCCCATCGAATACGTTTACGACGGAATCGTGGGGCCGAGGTCTCTGGTGGCGCAGTCCGAAATTCCCCGCCATCTGCCCTCTTTCGCGGGGGGCGTCCGCAACGCCTTGCGCCGCAAACCCAATATCATTCTCGTCGGCGAAGCGCGCGACAAGGAAACCGTTTCGGCGGCCATCGAAGCTGGCCAGACGGGCCACCTTGTGTATTCTACCGTTCATACGATCGGCGTCGCCGCGACGGTCCGGCGCATGATCAGCGTCTTCGATCCGGCCGAACGCACCGAACGCGCCTTCGCGATGATGGAAACCTTGCGCATGATCGTGACGCAAGTTCTGGTTCCCAAAGTCGGCGGCGGACGTATTGGCTTGCGCGAATACATGGTTTTCGACGAAAACGTCCGCGAGATGCTTCTCGATCTCGGCATCGAAAAGTGGACGTACGAAACCCAGCGCCTTCTGATGCGCTATGGGCAGACAATGGAACAAACAGCCACCAAGGCCTTTAAAGAAGGCTTGATCGACAGGCGTTCCTATCTTCTTTTGACCAAGGGCCTGACCACCACGGACGGCGACGACGATGACGACGATAGTTCCGCGCTGTTGAAGGATTTGTAAAAAATCATGGTTTTAGGAACGTTGGGCAACAAGGTATTTTGTGGTATGTTTCACTTCCCGTCCAACCTCTAGCCGCCGGATCTTTTTATGGATACCCATTGGCGCAATTCACAAAAACCGGCGCGTTTCTTTATGCTGGATGCGCGCGCTTTTTCCGCGATTCTTTTGTTTCTGGTTCACGCACGCTTGTGGACATTTGTTCTTGCCATTTCCGTGATGTTTATTTTCTGGATTTTCGAGCGTCGCGGGCTGACGTTCGAAGCAGCTTTGCGGGCCGGTCGCTCGTGGATTCTCGGCCGTGATCGGCCTGCGACTGTGAAAAAAAATTGGCGGACGTGGATCGACTTCGGCTAAAGCGCGTACAATTAAGCAAGCTTGGACTGCAAATTGCGCTTTTCCCCATTTTTGCTGCTCACGTACGTTAGAGTACGCTCCGCGCAAAAATCGTGAAAATCACAATTTTCGCCTCAAGCTTGCTTAATTGAGACCACGCTTTAGACTCGCAATATGTCCAAGTTAGTTCTTCTTGCTGCGTTTATGTTGCTTGTGCCGTTCTCGGCGGAGGCGGCGACGTATTCCAATCCGCAGCCGGCGCTTGCCATGACGGGCGAGCCTTTGTATCCGCCAAATTTCAATCACTTCGCTTACGCCAATCCCGATGCGCCGAAGGGCGGCACATTGAAGCTTGGAACGACGGGGACGTACGACAGCCTGAACCCGTTTATCGTGCGCGGCCAAACCCCGTTCGGCATCGGGTCGGGCACCATGTCGCTCGTCTTCGAAAGCCTTATGGCGCGGGGCTGGGACGAGCCTTTCACCCTTTACGGATTGATTGCCGAGTCGGTCGAAGTCGCCGACGATCGCTCCGGCATCATATTCAATTTAAACAAATCTGCGCGGTTTTCGGACGGCACCCCCGTCACGGCCGACGACGTCTTGTTTTCGTATCAAACCTTGCGCGACAAAGGCCGCCCCAACCACCGGACGTATTATAAAAAAGTCGCTAGCGCCGAAAAACTTTCGCCCCTGCGCGTCAAATTCAACTTCAAGCCCGACGACAAGGGCGTCATCGACCGCGAGATGCCCCTTATCATGGGCCTTATGCCCATACTGCCGAAACACGATTGGCAGGATCGCGACTTCAACCAGACGAGCCTGCGCCCGCCCGTGGGGTCCGGCCCTTATAAAGTCGCCAACGTCGATGTCGGAAGGTCGATAACTTACGAACGCGATTCCCAATATTGGGCGCAACAATTACCGGCGCAGCGCGGGCTTTATAACTTCGACAAAATACAAATCGATTATTACCGGGACGACAACGTTTCCCTGCAGGCGTTCAAGGCCGGGCAATACGACATCCGGCGCGAAGCCGACCCGACCAAGTGGGCCAAGGCTTACGTTTTTCCGGCCGTAAGCGACGGGCGCGTGCGGCTTGAAAAGCTGGAACACCACAGGACGGAACCGGCCTACGGCTATATCCTGAACATGCGTCGCACGCTATTTGCCGACCCCGTTTTACGCGCCGCGCTTCAGTACACGTTCGATTTCGGCTGGGTGAACAAAAACCTGTTTCACGGGCAGTTCAAGCGCGCCGGAAGCTTCTTTCCGAACTCGGAACTTGCGGCGTCCGGATTGCCCGAAGGAAAAGAGCTGGAGATTTTGAACGTCTATCGCGACCGGTTGCCTCCAAAGCTTTTTTCGACGCCCACGGCCCCGCCCGATACTTCCTCGCAAGAACAATTCCGCGCAAATCTGCTGAAGGCCGAAGCGATGCTTGAAAAAGGCGGATATA
>CAZQOE010000153.1:0-4457 GCA_964594935.1 uncultured Rhodospirillaceae bacterium
CTTCACACGGTAGGGGTCACAGGTTCAATCCCTGTCGCACCCACCACGCGAACTCAAGCAAGAAGCTTGTTAAATCAAGCCCGTTTGCCTAAGAATAGCGGGGAGCCCTGCGACCCGCGGAAGCAAACATGGAATTTCACGCCACCGGCCTTCTTCCAACCCTTGTTATAAGCCTCGTCGCCGCTTTTGCCGGAGGGCTCGCCGTCCGCATCGTCAATTTGCCCCCGATGCTCGGATATCTTTTGGCGGGGATTGTTCTTGGCCCTGCGACCCCTGGATACTTCGCTGATCAAGCAATGGCGTCTGATTTGGCGGAAATCGGCGTTGCACTTTTGTTGTTTAACGTTGGCCTCCATTTTTCGCTGAAGGACTTGCTGGCGGTTCGTCGGGTCGCGCTTCTTGGCGCGTTCTTTCAGATGTCCATAAGCTGCGCCATCGGTTTTTCTCTTGCGCGGCATTTCTTCGGATGCGGTCTTGCCGCCTCGGGCATCATAGGCCTTTCCTTCTCCATCGCCAGCACGGCCATTTCGTCCCGGCTGCTTGAAGAAAGGCGCCAATTCTCGACCCTTGCCGGTCGCATCGCTGTGGGCTGGCTCGTCGCGCAGGACATTGCGGCTGTCTTGGCGATGGTTCTCTTTCCGGCGTTTATCGGGAAAGAAGAACTCGATTTGGGGCCGATGTTTTTGACGCTGGGCCAAACCGTTTTGCAGGTTGCGGGCTTTGCGGTTGTGATGCTTTTCGGCGCAAGGAAATATATTCCAAAGCTTCTGGAATATGTCGCGCGCGTCGGCTCGCGCGAGCTTTTTACGCTTGCCGTGATCGTGATCGCGCTCGGCATCGCCTACGGCTCGGCGGTTATTTTCGGCGTTTCGATCGCGCTCGGCGCCTTTTTCGCGGGCGTCGTCATCGGAGAAAGCGACCTCAGCGTCCACGCGGCGGCGGAAGCGCTTTCGATGCAACAGATTTTTGCGATTTTGTTTTTTGTTTCGATAGGCATGCTGTTCGATCCGGGCAGCATCATGCGCATACCCGTCGAAATATTTGCGGCGCTGGCCGTGATTGTCCTGGGCATGGGGTTTGTGACGTTTATAACCCTCATTGCGCTGCGCGTTCCGCCCCAAGCCGCCGCACTGGTTGGCGGCGTTTTCGCGCAGGCGGGCGAGTTCTCGTTCATCCTCAGCCAGATGGGATACAAATGGGGCGTCCTGACGCAAAACGACCGCGATCTGATTATCGCGGCGGCGCTCGTCAGCATCATTTTGAACCCGATGGTGACGCGGGTTTTTTCAAGACTCGGCATCTGGGTCGGCGGCACCAAAAGCATGGCGCGCTGGCAGAAGCTGGGAGAAGTGGCTATCCCGGAAATCCTGCAGCCCCTGAAGGAGCACGCCATCCTCGTTGGCCATGGGCGCGTGGGGCAAAAAGTAGCCGATGCGCTTAAGAAAAATAATATCCCTTACGTCATCATCGAATCCGACCGGCGGCTTATGGAAAAACTGCATCGGGCAGGAATGCCGGTCATATTCGGAGATGCGTCGCGCGAAATCGTATTGATGGCGGCGCATCCGGAAACGGCCAAGCTTTTGATCATAACAACGCCGCACAGCGCGCAGGTCAGGCAAACGACGACGCAAGCCAAACGGCTAAACCCCCAACTGGAAGTCATCGTTCGCGTGCACGAAGAAGCGGAAGCGCGGCACATGGCAAAGCTGGGGGTCGGCCTGTCGGTCATGGGCGAACGTGAAATCGCGCTGGGGCTTTCGGCCCACGCGCTTCAGCACTACGGGATCGAACCGAACATCGTTCTCGAAACGCTCAACGCGCTTCGGCAAGCTAGCCCTGCTTGATCCTGTTAAGGAAGGACTGGATTTCGCCGCGCAGATGGTCGGCCTGTTGCGACAATTCGTCCGAGGCCTGCAACACCTCGTCGGCCGCGCCGCGTGATTGCGTCGCTGCGTTCGTGACGTTGACGATGCTGGTCGCCACTTCCGCGTTGCCGGCGGATACCTGCTGTACGTTATTGGAAATCTCGCGCGTGGCGGCCGTCTGTTGCTGAATGGCCTTGGCGATCGTTTCCGAGATCTCGCTAATCTTTTCGATGATCGTTCCGATTCCCTTAATGGCTTCGGCGGCCTCAAGGGAGACGCTCTGCACCGTGCTGATTCTTTTCGAGATTTCTTCGGTGGCGACGCCCGTCTGGTTGGCCAGATTTTTAACTTCGCTAGCGACGACGGCAAAACCCTTCCCCGCTTCGCCTGCGCGAGCGGCTTCAATCGTGGCGTTAAGCGCAAGAAGGTTGGTTTGCGACGCGATGTTTTGAATAAGCTTGACGACATCGCCAATCTGCGTTGCGGCTTCGGAAAGCGTCGAAACGGTAACGTTGGTGCGCTTGACTTCGTCGACGGCGTTTGTCGCGACGCGCGCCGATTCCTCGACTTGCCGGTTAATTTCGCTGATGGACGCCGAAAGCTCTTCGGCCGCCGACGCGACGGTCTGAACGCTCGTCGAGGATTCCTCGGTAGCGGCGGCGACGGCAGCCGACTGGCGGCTGGTCTGATCGGCCGTTTCCGACAAATTTTTGGCGCTTGTTCTAAGCGCAGTCGCCGCAGAGGCGACGACGCTGACGGCTTCGCCGATACTGGCGTTGAAGTCGGTGACCAGCTTGTCCATCGTCTTCTTCTTCTTTTCTTCGGCGTTGCGCTTTTTCAAGGCCTCTTCCTCGATCTGCGCTTTGTGCAGTTCGGTAGAAAGGACCTTGAAGCAATCGATAAGGCGCGCGATTTTGCCGTAAACATCGACCTTGTCCAAATAGGGGATGGTGATGGTCAAATCATCGGCCGTTATATGGGCCATAGCTTTGGTAACTCCGGCCATGCGTTTGGCGCGCTCTTCAAGCATGAAGAACAGAATGATGGTTTGCACGGCGCCCAATATTGACCCGCCAACGCGCAAAGGCTCGTTCCATTCCGGAGGAAGGCCAAGCCACCTTTCCACAAAACAAAAAATCTGGGCGACCAGAATAATGGCAAAAGAAGCCCGCGACACGGTTTCGAAGGGAATATGAAATTTTGCTTTACGATCGGGGGTAACGATAGGGTTCTTGCCGATGGCGCGAATGACGCGTTGCGCGGTCGCAAGCGTTTCGCTCGACGTTTTGGGGCCGGGAATCAATTTAACGTCCATGGCGGTCAACGGCGGATAGGCGAAGACCATGCCCATAAAGTTTTGCGGAGCCTTGACGTTCTTGGCAAGTTCGGCGATTGAGAGATTGACGGTGTTCGATGCAATAATAAGATCGGGGCCTGCGGCTTCACGGATTTTGGATTGAATAACGGACTTGACCTGATCGTTTTCAAGCACGACCTCGATGCAGAAAGTGCATTTGCGCAAAAGGCCGAAATCCAAGCCTGTGGTAATGCGGGAAAGAACAGCGGCCTTCGCTTCAGGAGTCATCGCGCCGCTGGCAACTTTTTGTCCTAGATTGGCCTCGATCATCTGCATAGCGGTCGTCAGCGATTTGAGACGGACATCGACAAGAACAACCGAAGCGCCGGATTCGGCGCTAACCTGCGCCATTCCGCAACCCATTCTGCCGGCGCCGACAATACCAACGGTTTCTGACATACACGTCTCCCCAAACAACAGCCCTAGTGCGGGCGTATGGTTAATTTTCAGACATAGAATAGGGTATAAGATGGTTAATTTTTTGTAAACTGAAGTAATTAAAAACAAAGCCATTATTGCAACGAAGGCCTTTTGGGAATCATTTTCATTTGAAAATCCTAAACAGACAAAACGCATTTTAAATAGAGCGTTAGCGGCGACAACCCAGGCGCGCATTTGTCTGGAACACGGGGGTGTGTTCGCGGTAGGGGATTCAGCTTATGGGC
The DNA here is from genome assembly GCA_964594935.1 of uncultured Rhodospirillaceae bacterium. Classification (GTDB taxonomy): domain Bacteria; phylum Pseudomonadota; class Alphaproteobacteria; order UBA9219; family UBA9219; genus CAIXLI01. Next base: position 3,891 of record CAZQOE010000153.1, read on the forward strand.
GGGCCGTTTATATTAAGCGTTCATTAACCGTTGAAACATATGGTTAACAACCATCTGGTTAACGGTTAAAGAATATCTGTTTTCACCAAGCGCTTAAACCTCTTATTTGAAGGCTTCCTATGCCAGCACACCCCACCGCGCAGGCTCGGCCTGCAACCCCAGACAGACTGGGCTCCCGACTCAATAACCTGCAGGATGAAATCGATGAGCTCATCGAACAATTGGGAACGGAGCGCAACGCGCTCATTCCCGTGTTGCAGGAAATAAAAAAACGGCACTCCGTCATCAACACGTTTGCGATGCAATGTGTCGCGGACAGATTTTCCATTAGTCCGGCGGAAGTTTATGGCGTGGTGAGCTTCTACTCGTTCTTGCGGGAAGAAAATCATGGCAAGTTCGTCATTCGTCTTTGTCGGACGATCAGTTGCGACATGGCGGGCAAGGACGCCGTCCGGCGGCAACTGGAAAATGATTTGGGAATTAAATTCGGCGAAGTGACGCCGGACGGAAAATTCTCGCTTCAATGGGCGAATTGCGTCGGCATGTGCGATCAAGGGCCGGCCGTTC
>CAZQOE010000154.1:0-501 GCA_964594935.1 uncultured Rhodospirillaceae bacterium
GCGCCGAAAAATGGCTTGACGTTAACCGTGAATACTCGGCCAAGTGGCCCAACAGCACCCATAAAAAGGACGCGCCTGCCGACGCCGATAAGTGGAAGGACGTTCCCGACAAGTTCGCCAAATTCTTCAGCGAGAAGCCCGGTGAGTAAATATCGTTAAGAAAAAACGAATCTGTACTATATCTAGTTAAAATAATCGTTAATATTTTGTCCGGCAAGTATGCAATAACTTGCTGTTATATAATGTTTTTTAAGAAAACAATCGTGAAAGCTTTGTAATAATCCCTAATAAATGGTATACATGTCTTGGCGCTTGGCAAATCGCCGTAACCAAACATAGGAGTTTAAAGCCGCAACGGGAGGTAAGATTGTTTCGCTCCCGTTTTGTTGGTTGCCTCTGTTTTGTCACGATGATGTGTCATAAGCGCGGGTCCGGTATCTTTTAGAAGTAAGGGGTTGAAGCACATGGCTGAGAAACTTGAATTCAAAAAGGGCGATTTTG
>CAZQOE010000154.1:511-4404 GCA_964594935.1 uncultured Rhodospirillaceae bacterium
ATCCCGCTCATGGTGTTGGTCGTATTGAAGGCGTCGATGCGTTCTCGGTTTCGGGTCAGGACGTGATGTTGTACTCGATTTCGTTCGAGCAGGATCGCATGCGTTTGAAGGTTCCCGTTTCCAAGGCCAAGACGTCGGGTCTTCGCCGCTTGTCTTCCCGCGACCGCATTAAGGAAGCTTTGTCGACCCTTCAGGGTCGGTCGAAGATCCGCCGCGTGATGTGGAGCCGCCGCGCTCAGGAATACGAATCAAAGATCAATTCGGGCGACCCCGTTTCGATCGCCGAAGTCGTGCGCGATTTGCATCGCGGATCTGATCAGCCGGAACAGTCGTACAGCGAACGCCAGATTTATCAGGCCGCGCTGGAACGTCTGGCTCGCGAGCTGGCCGCTGTCGAAAAGATCGATCAGGAAAAGGCTACGACGAAGCTGGAAACCGTTCTGACGAAGGAACGCGAAAAGAAGGCTGCCTAGTCCGCGATCGTCTGCCTCTTGGCAGACGTGAATCGCTGGACTTAGTGCAAAAAGTTTTTTTAGAGTAGAGACTACAAAAGGGCGGGGTTTATTTAACTCCGCCTTTTTTATATTTGGTTCGTGTTATAGGCTGTGAGAGAGGCTATTTCTGAATTAGCCTCGGCCGCCGACTGTCATTTGATCGATGCGTAGGGTCGGCTGGCCGACGCCGCAGGGGACGCTTTGGCCGTTTTTACCGCAAGCCCCCACGCCGTTATCGAGCGCCACGTCGTTGCCGATCATGCTGATGCGCTTCAAGGCTTCGAAGCCGGAGCCGACCAGCGACGCGCCTTTGACGGGACGACCGATTTTACCGTTTTCAATTTCGTAGGCTTCGCTGGCCGTAAAGACGAATTTGCCGGAAGTGATATCGACCTGCCCGCCACCGAAGTCGGGCGCGTAGATGCCTTTTTTAACTGAAGCGATAATTTCTTCTTTTGAATATGTTCCCGGGCGCATGATGGTGTTCGTCATTCTGGGAATGGGTTGATGCGCGAAGCTTTCGCGCCGCCCGTTGCCCGTCGGTTTGACGCCCATCAAGCGCGCGTTGAGCCTGTCCTGCATATAGCCCACTAGTTTTCCGTTTTCGATCAGCGGCGTGCAAGACGTCGGCGTGCCTTCGTCGTCGACGCTGAGGGAGCCGCGGCGCTTGTCGAGCGTGCCATCGTCGACGATTGTAACGCCTTCGGCGGCTATTTGCTGGCCCATGAGCTCGGAAAATACCGACGTTTTTTTGCGATTAAAGTCGCCTTCGAGGCCGTGGCCTATGGCTTCGTGCAGCAAGACTGCCGGCCAGCCTGCGCCCACGACAACGGTCATTTCGCCTGCGGGGGCTTCGATAGCGTCAAGATTGACCAAGGCTTTGCGCAGGGCTTCATCCGATATTTTCTGCCATTCAGTCGGGTCGAACCAACGCGCGTATTCGGCACGGCCTCCTGCTCCCTGGCCTCCGGCCTCCATACGGTCGCCGTCTCTGGCTACGACCGAGACGTTGAGCCGCACTAAAGGGCGCACATCGGCGACGCGCCAGCCCCCTGCCCGCATTATCTGGACCGCTTGCCAGCTTCCGCCCAAGGAAACGCTGACTTGATGGACGCGGGGATCGCGCGCGCGAACGTACGCGTCAATTTGCTGAAGGAGGCGGATTTTTTCTTCAAAGCTTTTTCCCAAAAGCGGATTGGCGTCTTCGTAAATATGGCGATTGGTTCCCATAGGAGGCGCGCTCATAATCCCCCCGTGCCCCGCTTGAATGGCTTTGACCGTTTCCGCCGCGCGGCGGATGGCTTTTTCTTCCATTTCGACCGCATAGGCGTAGCCCGTCGTTTCGCCCGAAACCGAACGCAGGCCGAAGCCTTGTGTCGTGTCGAAGCTCGCGTTTTTAAGCTTGCCGTCGTCCCACGAGAAGCTTTCAGACTGGCGGTATTCGAGGAACAATTCCCCGTCGTCCGCGCCACCAAGAGCGTCATCCACCGTGCGTTCGACCGCCGAGCGGATCATGCCCGTGTTAGCGAAAAACAGGTCGTCGGTGAGAGAAAGCGATGTCATGGCTTTTGGGCTGTCTAACAGGATTGTTATCCAATACTTTCTATTGCTAATATACGCCAGATTATTTGAACACGCATTATTTCCGTACGCGGAAAACAGGAATTTATTATGGATCCCATCCAATCTTTGGAAGAAACTGCCTTAAGGCTCGACTCCGCCGAAAATCGAGTGATTGCTTTTAGCGCCATGCTGGGGCTGGGCCTTATTTATGAAAACGGAAGCTCAGAGATTCCGAAGGATTGGGGGAAATCCTTCGATTGGTACGAAAAAGCCGCGGCTTTCGGCAGCAAGCTGGATTGCGTTAGCGTCGTTCCCGCTTATTACGGGCTGTGCAGAGTTGTGAAAAACTCTTGCTTTAACACCAAAGCCGGCGATCAATTTTCGATCGAGGATATGCTTAAACAAAAACAGGATTATGCCGACTATCTTACCGGTACATGCGACCCGCGTACCGTGAATGCTCTAGGCTGGCCGGAAATCGCTTTTATGGTTGGCGCGGTATGCAAGGACGTCGGACTTAACGTGGAATTGCATCAATCGCGCGACATTTCGCACGCTGAATATTATGAAATCGCCGCCGAGTATTTTCATTTGGGCCGGGCGATGCCAACGTTTTTCGGTCAGGATGCCCGCCCTATGTGCGCCAAGGCTTTAAGGGAACTTCAGGACCGCGGGTACGGAATTGGATATCGCCCCATTTTTGAGTTTAAGCTAAAGGCACCGGACGAGCATCATCTATAGCGCGGCGGTGTTCTTTCCATGCAAGCACTAAAGAGTGAAATAATCAGGCTTCCTCGATCACGTCCTTTACCTTGCCCGCCAGTTGCTTGAGCGTGAAGGGTTTGGGAAGGAAGAAGATGGTTTCGCCGGACGTGAATTGTTCGCGCAGGCGGTCTTCGGTATAGCCGGACACAAAAATAACTTTAATCTTAGGCCATTTTGCGCGCACATGTTTATACATCGTGGGGCCGTCCATTTGCGGCATGACGACGTCGGAGACGATGAGATCGACCTTATCGCCCTCTTTCGAAAGGACTTCGAGGGCTTCTTCGCCGCTGCGGGCTTCGAGGATGTTGTAGCCCTTGTTGCGCAAGGCGCGGGACGAAAACACGCGCACGGCGTCTTCGTCTTCGACCAGAAGGATTGTGCCTGCGCCGGTTAAATCGGGGCCCGGTTTGTCTTCGTCGCGAGCTTCTTCGGGTTTGGATTCTGCCGCTTCGCTAGCCGTTTTGACGTATACAGGCAGATAGACGTTGATGGTCGTGCCGACGCCCACCGTGCTTTCGACGCCGATAAAGCCGCCTGTTTGCCGCACGATGCCGTAGACCGTCGACAGGCCGAGGCCCGTGCCGGAACCGATTTCCTTGGTCGAGAAAAAGGGTTCGAAGATGCGCTGGATGTTTTCGGGCGGAATGCCGATGCCCAAGTCCGCGACTTCGATGCATACGTAGTTTCCCGGTGGCATGTCGTCCTGTCCGCGCAACACGTGCATTTCCTGCCTGTGGTTGCGGGTGCGGATGGTGACGGTGCCGCCGTTGGGCATCGCGTCACGCGCGTTGACGACCAGATTAATGATGACTTGTTCGAGTTGGCCTTGATCGACCTTTACGAGACCGACGTCTCGGCCATGAACCATTTCGAGCCGTATTTGCGCGCCGATGAGGCGGCGCAGAAGGTTGGCCAATTCAGACAAGACATCCGCAAGGCTCAAAACCTTGGGCTGCATCGTTTGCTGACGCGAGAAGGCAAGCAATTGCCGCACGAGGTTGGCGGCGCGATTGCCGTTCTGCTTGATCTGCATAATGTCGTTGAAGCTTTGGTCGCCCGGCTTGTGGC
>CAZQOE010000155.1:0-4401 GCA_964594935.1 uncultured Rhodospirillaceae bacterium
CCCTTAAGCCCGCCATTCTGACCGCCATTATGGATCATTATACGTCCGGTCTGCCGATGCTGGCCGAAGGCGCCTCGGTGCAGGCCGCAAGCGGGAAGGACGAAGGCGAAATCATCGCGAAAATCCGCGAACTTCTCGACCAAAAAATCCGCCCCGCGCTGGCGCAGGACGGCGGCGACGTTGCCTTCCAGCGTTTTGAAAATGGCGTGGTTTATTTGACATTGAAGGGCGCTTGCTCCGGCTGCCCGAGCGCGTCGTTGACTTTGAAAGCGGGCGTGGAAAGCCTTTTGCGCCATTATATTCCTGAAGTTCAAGAAGTCCGCCAAGTCAGATAATCAATGCATATTCTTGTCATCGATAGTTGCAGTTCCTCATGCGGCGTCGGCGTTTTCAAAGACGGCAAGCAACTTGTGCGCTTGCATGAAAATATGGAACGCGGACAGGACGGGCGTCTTATGCCGATGGTTGTCGAGGCCTTAAAGAAAGCCGAATGCGGGTTTTCCGATATCGATAAAATTGCGGTGACTCGCGGCCCCGGCAGCTTTACGGGCGTGCGCGTGGGGTTGGCGACGGCGCGGGGCATCGGGATTGCTTCGGGAAAGCCCGTCGTCGGCATCGATCGGTTCGCGATTTATGATTCTTTGCATGCGTCGGCGGAAAAAAATCTTCTTGTCGTCATCGACTCCAAGCGCGCGGAACTTTTTTGCAAATTTTATCCAGCCAAAGGCGAGGCGCAGGACGCCTGCATGATGACGGAAAAGGAAATAGCCGACTTTACCGCCGCGCATCCGAATACCGAGATCGCGGGGGATAGGGCGACGCCGGAAGATGATGTACTATCGGCGTGCGCGGCGCTGGCCGCGAATACGGACGCCAATAACCCCGACACTCTTGCGCGGCCGCTTTACCTGCGCGCGCCGGACGTGACGTTTGCAGGTAAAGTCGCCTAGAGGAAGGGAAGAAAGACATGTTCGAAAAAGCCCTTAAAACGCCGTCAAGGGCGGCGGCCAAGAGAACCAAGGCGCGGCTCGCTTTTTTGAAAACATGTTCGAAGCAGACGCGCGAAATTCAACTGCCCATCGTCGATCCGTATGCCTCGCGCGGGCATGCCAACCCGAAAGGCTTGGGAAAAGCCAAGGAATTTTCTCTGCAAGGCTCGTGGGGGCAATGTTCGGTCTTGTTTCCCGATCTGGCGACGGATATTGCGGCATTCAAAAGCGGAAGAGCTCCTTACGGCGGCGCGGAATACGGCATTGTCCTGACGCCCGAAGCCGATGCGATCTGCCACAAAATGGCGGCTCTGCATGGCGGCGTCGGGGCTGTTATTTGCCCGTCCGGCTTGTCCGCCATCACGGCGACGATAGAAGCCTTTGCGCCAAGGACAATGTTGATTCCGCACAACGCGTATTTTCCCTTGCTTCGCTTTCTGAAGCACAGGAATCTCCGCACGTTTCAATATCCGGGCGGCGCGTCGGCGGACGAAGTCGCGGAAGCGTTTAAACAAGCGCGCAACGCGGGTTATGAACCCAAAGAGATCATGATGTACATCGAAGCTCCGGGAAGCGGAACCTTCGAAATCCCCGACATCGACGGCATTGTGGCTTTGGCGAAGAAAAACGGCCTTCGCACTGTCATGGACAATACGTGGGCCAATCATGTGCGTTTCAAGCCGCTTGAACACGGCATCGACGTCGTTATTCAGGCGACGACCAAATACGAAGGCGGCTACGGCGATACGCCTTCGGGCGTCGTCATTGCGGGCAACGGGGCCGATTACAAAAAACTGTATGAAGAACTGGAAGCTTCCGGAAACGGCGCGGTCGCGCCGACCACGTGCATGCGCCTTATGGGACGCATCGAAACGACGCAGGCAAGAATGGACCGCCAATACGCTGCGGCACTGCAACTCTCCAAATGGTTTTTGAAACAACCGTTTGTCGAAGACGTTTTGTCGCCCGCGCTCGAAACGTCGCCGTATCACAAGCGTTTTAAAAAATACTTCGGCAAGGGCAACGGCCTGTTCAGCGTGATTTTCAGGGACAATATATCGCCGAAAAAAGTCGATGCCTTTATCGACGCGCTGAATTTATTCTGGGTCGGGGCAAGCTGGGGCGGGCATGTCTCGTTGGTTCTTCCGGTTCAGCGCCGCGATCCGTGCGGCTTGCCGCCCGGGAAAATCGTGCGTTTTCATGTGGGGCTTGAAACGCCGCGGGATGTTATGCGCGACGTGGCCCAAGCTGCGGAGAAGTCGTTTTGAAAACGATGCTTAAAGCGAAAACAAATAATGCCAAAATCAGCGCCGCCGTGTTGCGGATTGCCGCAACGAAGGGCTGGGAGTGCGTGACGCTTCAGGCTGTCGCGAAAGAAGCCAAAATCCCTCTGGCGGCTCTTAACAAACGCTTCGCTTCGGAACACGAAATAATCCCCGTCATTATTGAAGAAATCTCATACAAGGCGCGCGCGGCGGCGGGAAAAGCATCGGGTTTGCCACGTGATGTGTTGTTCGATTTGCTGATGGCGCGTTTCGATGTTTTGCAACATCACCGCAAGGCTATTGAGTCCATATCCGAAGCGGCGAAAAAAGACCGGGCGTTAGCCTGCGTTCTTGCGCGCGCGGTGTTCGAAAGCATGGCGGCGACTGCCGATGCTGCTAAACTTAATGCGCCGCGCGCCGTGGCGACATGGGGGCTTTCCGCGATTTACGGTCTGGCGTTTCTGGCGTGGCGCAAAGACAAAACGCGCGACATGTCCAAGACGATGGCGGCTCTCGACAAGGGCTTGCGGTTGGCGGAAAAAGCGGCGGAAGTTTTTAAACAAAACTTTTAACGCGCGAAAGCGTCAAAACGTGTACTTGTTTCGCGCCAGCCTTCAGCAAAACGTGTGAACATTCATTGACGGTCGCACCCGTCGTCATAACGTCATCGATTAATGCGAGCGTTTTTCCTTCGACGTCGTTTTTATGTCGCGCTTCCACGGCAAAAGCGCCTTTCACGTTTTCCTGCCGCTCTTTGCGTTTAAGGTGGCCTTGCGGCGGCGTCGCGCGCGTGCGGACCAAGGCATCAAAAAGGACGGGTTTTTGCGCAAGAAGGCCAATTTGCTGCGCCAGCATCGCCGATTGGTTATAGCGACGGTGAAAAAGCCTCCACCGGTGCAAAGGCACCGGCACAAGCGCGTCGATGCTTTCAAGAAACTCGCCACCCGCGCGGTGCATCCACACGGCCAGCGCCTTGGCCGCATACGTCCGGTCGTTGTGCTTGAAACCGAGAATGAGCTTGCGGCTCCCGTCGTCGTAAAGCATCGCGGCGCGCGCGGATTTGAAATGCGGAGCTTCGTTCAGGCACGCGCCGCATAACGTCCCCTCCGAAACCGGAATATCGAACGCCGCGCCGCAACACGCGCAAAAAGGCGGGGCGATAAACTGGATTTGCTTCCAGCAGTCGGGGCACAAGGTCGTCCTGTCGCCCACGGGCTCGTCGCACATAAGGCAAAGGGGCGGTAGAAGAAAATCGACCGCTTTTACCGCCAGATTTTTTACTGAAGGAGCCATGAAGCCGCATATTGCTGCAAAAAGGCGTTTTTCCCAATAATTTTGTGGCGTTGGAGGGAAAGGCCATTTTAGGTTAATTTGCCCGAAAAGCTTGACTTATCCCCATCCGACACCCTATAAACCGCGCTCTATTTGAGTTGGTCCAGAGATTCACGCCCCAAATAGAAGCGCTTTGCGCTTCCATTTGAGACGATCTCGGACCGGTTTAACTTTTAGTGAAGGCCGGGGTTAACCCCCGCGAGATGATTATGGCCCGTGTATGCTCCGTCAGCGGTAAGAAGCCGCTCTTTGGCAATAATGTCAGCCACGCGAATAACAAGACGCGTCGCCGTTGGCAGCCGAATTTGCAGGTTTGCTCGTTTCCGTCGGAAATTCTGGGCAAGGCCGTCTCGATGCGCCTCACCGCCCGCGGCATCCGCACGGTCGAACACAACGGTGGAATCGATGCGTGGCTGCTCGCCACCCGCGACAGCCGCTTGAGCGACACGGCCCGCAAGATCAAGAAGCAGATCTTCCGCGCTCAGGTTCGCACCGCGAAGAAGTAAGACGAAGCGGGACGCGAAGCCTCCGTCGGCTTTTTTCCTTCAATGATCATTTACCTTTTCTGACGTACGCTTGGCCAAGCGTTGCTTGTGCTTGGCTTTATCTGTTTGTGTGGTTTTATGCCCTATTTTTCAAATCATACCGTCAACCGGCTTAATCTCCATTTCGGCCTTCATATGCTGGGGTGGAGCTTTTCCTTTAGTTTCTTTATCGTTTTTCTCCTCTCGCAGGGATTCTCCCCGATCGAAGTTTTTCTGACTTTTGCCGTGATGCTGGCGTTGCGGATGCTTTTGCGTCCGATGATTCTTTAT
>CAZQOE010000156.1:0-4393 GCA_964594935.1 uncultured Rhodospirillaceae bacterium
ATGCATACGCCATGCTTGGGGTCTTGCCCCTCGCTCATGTTGTATCCTGCGTCACTGTATTCTTTGCTTACGGACAAAAAATAAACCAAGCCAGAACGAAAATCGCGTTCGCTGGTTCCGGGATTGTGCTGGTGTCCTGCCGACATGTTACTGCCTCATGGTTTGTTGTTTTTTGAAAAGTCTTTCCGAAATTCGTGCGAACTATATCAACGCGCTTACAAACTTCAACAAATATGCGGTTGTTTGGGCAAAAAACCGTTTTATAAAACAATATACATATCAATATGTTGCATTACGTTCTTCGCAGATTTTGCCATATGTTGGCAAGAAATAGGTTTTAAGCATATAACTGTCGGGCTGATTTTTGTTTCCGGGGTTTTATGAAAAAAACCGTACTTTTTGTTGTTGGTTTGTTTGTTCTTTGTTGCGCGGGGCCAGCTTGGGCCCAGACTGCGGCTACGCCCGTTCAACCGGTGACGAATACAAAGCCTATTACAAAGCAACAAAGCCGCATGAAGTATTGCGCGGCGCAGTACCGTGAGAAGGAAGTTGCGAAATCCGGGTATCGCGCGTTTATGAGAAAATGCCTTAGAAAGCATCCGGCAAAACAGAAACCAGCAGCAGCGTCGCCGAAGCAATAGGGAGATTGAAGATGATACTTGATGCAATTAAGCAAATTCCTGGTGTCGGGATGTTGATTGACGTCATCGATAAGAAGGATCCTTCAGGGGGGCACGCGAAAAAGGCGATTGGTCTTGTTGGTTGCACACCCGGTTGCGGATGTCTTCTTCTTATTGTTTTAATTGTTTTTATGTTGTTTGGATTGCAGATGTGCGGCGGTGGGCTGGATCAAAAGGGTGGGCTTTTGGATAGTTTGCTGAGCCGTTTGTTCCCGAACAGTTCGCAACAAAGCAGCTTTCAGCAGAATAGTTCGCAGGAAAACAGCTCACTGACAAACCCTGACGGGTGTGATACCGACGGTTGCCATTATCCCGAGTCTTATTAAACGGGAATTATATTTTCTCGTTCCAAATTCCGCATTTTTCGATAACGCAGTTTCGTGCGCCGTCTTCGGTAAGCGTGAAACGAAGCGTCAGGCGGCTTGAAGGCAAACGGCCTTCGGCGCGTTCGGGCCATTCGACCAGCGTCACACCATCGGCCAAAGCATCATCCCAGCCTAGCTCGTCAAGTTCGTCCGGAGATTTCAGGCGGTAAAGGTCGAAGTGAGATATAAGAAGTCCTTCTGCTTCATACGTCTGTAAAAGAGTGAACGTGGGGCTTGGCACGTCGCCTTGGGCGCCAAGTTCATGTAAAAGCGCGCGGGCAAATTCCGTTTTGCCTGCGCCGAGTTCGCCGCTTAAGGCAATTACGTCTCCCTTTTTTAACTTTGGCGCGATCACTTTTGCCAAGGCTTTTGTGGCGGCAAGATCGGGCAGGGAATAATTACTTGGCAACATTTGCGGTTGCCGCTGGCGCGTGGATGGGGATAAAGCAGGTTACGCGCGTGCCCTGATGGGGCGTGCTGGCGATCTCGATGCGTCCGCCGTGAAGTTCGACGAAACTTTTGACGAGGCTGAGCCCGAGGCCCGCGCCCGATTGTCGCGCCTGCGTATTCGCACGTTCGAATTTCCCGAAGACGCGGTCGAGATCGCTTCCCGGAATGCCGATACCCGTATCCGATACCGTTATCGCTATCCATTCGTTTTTATTACGCGCTTCGAGCGTAATGCGTCCTCCGGCGGGCGTATATTTGACGGCGTTGCTGATAAGATTGAACAGCACCTGCTTCATGCGGTGCACGTCGACGTCGAAGGAACCGATGTTCGACGGACAGTCAATGACGATTTCGAGCGACTGTTGCCGCGCCCATTCCGCCGTCATCTGCTTGGCGGCGTTGAGGAGATCAGCGACGGGCGTGTTTTCCTGATCGAGAGCCATGCGACCCGCTTCGATGGTCGCCAGATCGAGCACGTCGTTGATAAGCAGGAGGAGCTTCTTGCTCGCGTCCATGATCGTGCGGGTATATTCCATCTGGCGCTCGTTCAACGAGCCGAAGTACTGGTTTGTGAGGATTTCCGAAAAACCCATGATCGTGTTGAGTGGCGTGCGCAACTGGTAGGACACGTTGGCGACGAATTCCGATTTCAGCCTGTCCGCTGCTGCCAAAGCCATGTTGCTCGCGCGAAGCGCCCTTTCGGCCTTGATGGAATCCGTCACGTCCAGATAGCTGTTGAGCACCGCGCCGTCGGGCAGCGGCACGGCCACGTATTCCAAAACCGCGCCGTTGGTCAGGTACATTCTTCCTTTGCGCATATTCCGGTCGAGCGCGTACGCGATGGCTTCTTTCTTGTATTCGTTCCAGTCGCCTTCAAAGGAATGCAGATCCTTGGTCTTTTCCAATATGTCCGATACGTGTGGGCTTGAGGCGAGATATTCGGCCGATAAGTTCCAGATTTTCGTGACGGCGGGGTTGAACAACCCGACTTTTCCGTCGGGGCCGAACACCGCGATGCCTTCGGCAAGGTTGTCCAGCGTTTCCCGTTGCACGGCGATAAGCGTATTGTAAGAAGACTCCAACGCAAGCTTGTCCGTTACGTCTTCGTGCACAAAGATAAGGCCGCCCATTGGATGCGGGGAGACCAGAACGCGTAACGTCGTGCCGTCGGGCAGGTACATTAGATCTTCGCGCGGCTCAAGCAGGGAGGTGAAGAGGGCGCTTCTTTCGCGTTTATAGCGCAGGAAATCGACTTGCTCGGGCGCGACGCGCCGCGCGCGCTGGTCTTCAAGAATTTCGGCAAACGTCGGCTTGCTGTCCAGGAAGGATTCTTCGGCGTGCCACAGGCGGTGATAAGCGCGATTGTAGAATTCAAGCCGCGTGTCGGGGCCATATATCGCGATGGCGCTGCCGAGGTGTTCGAGAACTTCGCGTTGCGAAGCCGTATGGCGGTCGATCTCGACATCTTTGTCTTCTTCGGCCGTAACGTTAATTGCGAAGCCAAATACGCTCTTAATGCCGTTTGCTTCATAGGGCTGCTCGGTAATCTCTAGCAGCTGCCGTTTTCCGGCGATAATGACATGGCGGCGTTCGGTTTGCGCCGCGCCTGTCTCTAACGCTTTGGACGCCAAGGCGCGGCCGCTGCCGCCTCTCGCCGTGGCCGAGGTTAGCTCGTGCTGTCCCTTCACGACTTCATCCATTGAAAGGTCGAGCGCACGGGCGTAGGCGCTATTGCATCGGGCTATATTGAGTTCGCTGTCGCGCCGCCAGATGGGGATCGGGATTCTGTCGTAGACGGCGCGCACGTTTTCAAGCTTGAAGTTGCTTCTAAGAAGTTCCGTGTTTTGCTTTTCAAAAATATCGGCCGTGGTCGGGTTGTCGCTGAACCACAAGATATCAAGCAGGACGGCCTCGTGGCCGATACGCATTCTTGATCCCGCGACTTGAATCTTTTTGCCTTCTTTGGCGTCCGCAATCATCAGCGAAAAAGCGTCGCCGGTATTTTGCATTTTGCGGAAGGCGGCGACAAATTCTTCGGGTTCCTTAATTGCGGCAACCAGGTCGTCAAAATGAGATATTTTTTTAACGCCGAGTAGGGCCGCAATCCGCGTAGCTTCGCGTAAAATGCCCTGCGTCGTAAAAACGCAGTAAGCCTCGGGAACCGAAGCCAGCATCGACTGCATGCGCTCGGCAATCTGGCGTATGTTTCGCGTCTGTAAATCGTGCCGGTGTAGACGGCCGTTCAAAATAAAGGTCAGCCATGCCAGCCCGATCGTGACGCCTGCCAGAATGACGATAATCAGCGTCGTCGATTGTACCCCCATGTTAAGCCCAAGCACGACGACGGCGGCCAAAACAATAGCCGCGATAGCTGCAAAGGGCGCATAACTTAGGGACAAGGGGGCCATAGAATCGCAGTGCAAGGGAACGGGAGTCCTGAATAAGGCATCTTGGCCCATAAGGAAATAGTCATCACGCGAAGAAATTAACTATATTTCCTAATATCTATACCGCTCCGCCTTGTAGGGGCCGGCTTGGGGAACGCTTAAATACTCGGCCTGTTTGGCCGAGAGTTCCGTCAACGAAGCGCCCAGTTTTTTCAGATGCAGTCTTGCCACTTTTTCGTCGAGCGTCTTGGGCAGGATATAAACTTCGTTCTTGTATTTGCCCTGATTTGTCCAGAGTTCGATCTGCGCCAGCGTTTGGTTGGTAAAGGATGCGCTCATGACGAAGCTCGGATGTCCCATGGCGCAGCCCAGATTGACGAGCCGTCCTTTGGCAAGGATGATCAACCTCTTGCCGTCGGGGAAAACGACCTCATCGACCTGCGGCTTCACTTCTTCCCACTTGTAGTTGCGCAAGTCGCCGATGTTAATTTCGGCGTCGAAGTGGCCGATG
>CAZQOE010000157.1:0-3324 GCA_964594935.1 uncultured Rhodospirillaceae bacterium
TATTCGACCGTAAAGTGGACTTATCAAGACGAGAAAAAGCGAATCACTTTGAGGATGAGTATCATGTTTCAGAATTACGAGATCAACAGCGCGATAGGATCCACGGACGAGACCTTGGAAAGATTGGTCGCCATGACCAACCAGACCAACCTCGTCGCTCTGGATAAGACAATCGCCGCTATACGCCGCTCTCCGGCCAGCTATGCAGCCGCCGCAGCCCGCGTAGGCAGCATCGGCGAACGTATTGTCCGCGCAGCCCATGAAGTCGGCATGACTCTTCCCGCAGAAATGCGTGCTTCTACCGAAGAAGCGGTGCAAGCCATCGGTTAGTAAGTCTTAGTACCTCCTTAAAGAAAGAAAACCCGGTCTAAAAGACCGGGTTTTTTTATGGGTAAAGATTGCTTTTTTCCCCCAAAATGCAAAACTTTGCCGTTTTCAACATTTGGCAGAGGTTGCTTATGGTTGCGCTTGCACTTAAAAAACTTTCGTTCCTTGACCGCTTTCTGACGCTTTGGATCATTCTGGCCATGGCGGGGGGCGTCGCTATCGGGGCTTTGTTTTCGGGCGCACCCGCTTTTTTAAACAGCCTTTCGGTCGGCACGACCAATATCCCCATCGCCATCGGACTTATCCTTATGATGTTTCCGCCTTTGGCGCGGGTCAGATACGAAGAGCTTCCGCTTGTTTTTAAAGACTGGAAGATTTTGCTGCTTTCGCTGGTTCAGAACTGGGTCGTCGGGCCGTTTTTGATGTTCGGATTGGCCGTATTCTTTTTGCACGATTATCCCGAATATATGACGGGACTGATTTTGATCGGCCTTGCGCGGTGCATCGCCATGGTCATCGTCTGGAACAAACTGGCGGAAGGCGATAACCAGTACGCCGCCGCGCTTGTCGCCTTTAACAGCGTTTTTCAGCTTTTGTTCTTTAGCGTCTATGCCTGGTTTTTTCTTTCCGTGTTGCCGCCGTTTGTCGGGCTTGAGGGGCGCGTGGTGGACGTGAGTTTCCGCACGATTGCCGAAAGCGTATTTATTTATCTGGGCATTCCGTTCTTCGGCGGTTTTCTGGCGCGGAAGGTCTTGATTAAAGCCAAAGGGCGCGAGTGGTACGAAACAAAGTTTTTGCACACCATCAACCCTATTACGCTTATCGCCCTTTTGTTCACCATTGTCGCCATGTTCTCGCTGAAGGGCGATATGGTGATGAAGCTGCCGTTGGACGTTCTGCGCATCGCCGTTCCGTTGGCGGTTTATTTCGTCGTGATGTTCTTCGTGAGCTTCGTCATGGGAAAACTTATCGGCGCATCTTACGGTAAAACCACCGCCGCTGCGTTTACCGCCGCCAGTAATAATTTCGAGCTCGCAATTGCCGTGGCGATTGCGGCTTTCGGCCTTGCCTCGCCCGTCGCTTTCGCCGCCGTTATCGGCCCCTTGGTCGAGGTGCCCGTGTTGATCAGCTTGGTCAACGTCGCGTTCTGGCTTAGAAAAAAGATGTATCTTCCGGTGTAAGAGATGAAGCTTCCGCCCGCACGCGTTACCGCTTTTATGCACCAGCCGGATCCTGCCATGAGGGTTATTCTGGTTTATGGGCCCGATGCCGGTTTGGTGCGCGAACGGGCCAACGCTTTGGCGAAGTGGGCGGTGCGCGACCCGAACGACCCGTTTAGCGCGGTTACTTTGCCTTCCTCGGTATTCGCCGCAAGTCCGGCGCGGCTGCACGACGAGATGGCCTCGGTCGCTTTTGGCGGCGGAAGGCGGTTGGTTCGCGTTCAGAATACCGAAGAAAATATGGCGATGGCGCTTGCGCCGCTTTTGGCCGATATGCCCGCGGGAGATAGCTTGCTTCTGATCGAGGCGGGCGATTTGGAGAAAAAGTCGAAACTGCGGAAATTGTGCGAGGACGAGCCTGCCACGGCTTGCGCCATCCCCTGTTATGTCGAGGACACGGCCGCACGGATGAGGACGATTACGGAAATCCTGAATTCGGAAAACATCCGCGCGCCGCGCGAAGTCGTTGCGACGCTGGCCGAGATTTTGCCGCCCGACCGTTTGGCGATGCGCAGCGAATTGGAAAAGTTCGCGTTGTACGTCGGCAAGGGAAATTCGGCCACGATCACGGACGTTCACGCCTCCGTTCAGGACGCGGGAGCCGCCGAATTGGACGATCTTGTGTTTGCCATCGGCTCCGGGGAAACGCGGCGCGTCGCGCAGCTTATCGACCGTTTGTACGCCGAGCAGACTTCGCCCGTCGCGTTGCTGCGCGCAGCGCAACGGCATTTTGTGCGCATTCAATGGGCGCGCGCCGAAATGGATAAGGGCGTCGCCGCGACGGACGCCGTCAAACGGTTGCAGCCGCCTGTTTTCTGGAAATATGAGAGCGCGATGACGTCGCAATTGCGGCGCTGGTCACGCGGAAAAACAGAACAAGCTTTGCGCCGCCTTTTTGACGCCGAGGCTGCCGTCAAGCGCACGGGCACGCCTGATACTGCCTTGTGCGCGCAGACATTGTTGGGGTTGGCGGCATGAAAAAGGTTGCGGTTTTTGATTTTGACGGCACGTTGATTAAAGGCGATTCATTGTGGCCGTTTTTGATTTACGCCTCGAGCGCGGTTGACGTTTTTGCCGCCGTCGCGGAAGGGCTGGGGCGTTATGCCCTTATACGCGTTATGGAAGGACAAACCATAAGCTTACGCACATCCGTAAAGGACTTCGTTTTGCGGCGGATTTTGAAAGGCAAAAAGCGGGACGCTTTGAAAGACGCCGCGTTCAAGGTCTTTATGTGGAGGGAGATCAACGAGCCCATCATGCAAAAGCTGCAAGAACACCGCGCGAAGGGCGATACCATCGTCATCGCGTCGGGGAGCCTTGATTTGTATTTGGGCGAGTTGCTTAACGATATTCCGCATGACGCGGTGATTTGCACCGAAATCGGGGTCGAAAATGGCATCGTGACCGGCGAAATGACGAAAGGAAATTGCGTGCGCAAGAGAAAAGCCGCACGCGTGAAAGAGTGGCTCGACTCCCACGGGCCTTTTGAGGACAGCTTCGGTTACGGCAATGCGCCGCACGATTTGCCGATGCTGGAGTTGGTGAAGCACAAGGAAATCGTGAAGTAATCCTAACGCGTTTCGGGTTTACGCGTGTCCACCGCGATAAGGCGCACGCCGGATTCTTCGAGCTTTGTCAGGCCGATTTCGATGCTTTCCTTCCATTTGGCTTTGAGCTTGGCGTAGCGGCGCATGGAATCCACCGGCACATAGACTTCGGCGATTTTAAGTTCGGCAATCAGGCCCGCGCACACCGCGCAGGGCTCGAGCGTGATATA
>CAZQOE010000157.1:3334-4337 GCA_964594935.1 uncultured Rhodospirillaceae bacterium
TATAGAGTTTTCCGCCTTTCACTTTTTTGCCTTCGCGAAGCGCCTGCATCAGGGCCAGTTGCTCGGCGCAGTTGATCCAAAGAGATTTGGCGCCTTCTTTGACTCGTTCGGGACGGCGGCGGTCGACGCCTTGCGCAAACCTGTTGGACGAAGACGCGATCTCGCGCCCTTTCGCATCGACCAGCACCGCGC
The DNA here is from genome assembly GCA_964594935.1 of uncultured Rhodospirillaceae bacterium. Taxonomy (GTDB): domain Bacteria; phylum Pseudomonadota; class Alphaproteobacteria; order UBA9219; family UBA9219; genus CAIXLI01. Next base: position 3,527 of record CAZQOE010000157.1, read on the forward strand.
CGACGCGAACCGCCGGATGGGGGCTGCCGCCTTTGCTGACGGGTTGCTTGGAAAGCGCGTCGGCATGAGCGAGCCAGCAGCGATGTTCGGCCCACGGGTCACGGGCGCGCGCGCAGGAAGATGTTTTTGTTTTGGGCATGAGCTTTTTTAACCTTACAATACGGTGGTTTCGGCATTTTCGGCCCGATTTCTTTATTATTCCGTTAAAATTGTTCCTATGTTAGAAACCCGCATGGCAAAAAAAGACTCAAAGACCAAATTGACGGGGAAGTCCCACATTCTGCGCTCGGCCGCGTGCGTTTTGCGGACGGAAGGCGACGCGCTGACCGCTTTGGGCAAGTCTCTGAACGGCGACTTCCTTAAAGCCGTCGAGACGATGAAGGCCTGCAAGGGCCGCGTCATCGTCGCCGGCATGGGCAAAAGCGGCCACGTCGCGCGGAAAATAGCCGCGACTTTGGCGTCGACCGGAACGCCGGCCTATTTCGTCCATCCCGGCGAGGCAAGCCACGGCGATTTGGGCATGATCGTCGCCGACGACATCGTGTTGGCGCTTTCCAATTCGGGCGAAGCCGCCGAATTGACGGATATGATTCATTACACGCGCCGGTTTTCGATTCCCTTAATCGCCATGACGAGCAACGCGAAGAGCACGCTCGCCACGACATCAGACATCGCTTTGATTTTGCCGCGCGCGCCCGAAGCCTGCCCTATCGGGTTGGCGCCGACGACATCGACCACCATGATGATGGCGCTGGGCGACGCTTTGGCCGTCGCGATTATGGAGATCAAGGGATTTACGGCGGAGGATTTC
>CAZQOE010000158.1:0-4326 GCA_964594935.1 uncultured Rhodospirillaceae bacterium
TGTTCCTTTACGCCGCTTATGGAATCTTGTGGCTTTCCTTGGCTTTGGAGCTTGATCGAATAGCGTCTATCCTTCTTAGAAAAAAACCCTGTCTCAAAGCAAAAAAATGACAACTCTCTCCGCATTTTGGAATAAGGCATCGGCGTTGCCGGACGAACGAACACGCTTTCTAATCGCTTTTTTGTCCCTTCTTCTATTTGCCGCTTTAGCTTTCTTTTTCCATGAAGTTGTTTGGGGAAATTATCTGGGGCTTTCTTTCCCTCAGCCGTATTTGGGCGAGCTTCCCTCCATCTTCGCCAACGATGTTACACGGCTGATGCAAATCAGCGCGGATTTTTCGCCATACAAGCATCTGCATACCTATATTCCTGTCGAAGCGGTGCCTTACCCGCCCGTCGCTTTTCTTTTCTATGGCATTTTGGCGCAATTCGGTCTTTTGTACGGTGCGGCTTTGTTTTACGCGCTATTCCTTGGCGGCAGTTTTCTGTTTTTTTGGAAAGCCTTGCGCTTCCTTCCCCTGCCCGACCGCCTCTTGGGCATGACGGCGCTAACCTTCGGGGCTTTTCCGTTTTTTTATCTCCTTGATCGGGCAAATTTGGACGGGCTTAGCACGCTGGCGCTCGCTTTCGCTTTTCTCGCCTACGACGGCAAAAAACGGAACTTATGGCCTGCATTATTGGTCGGCTTGGCAGGGGCTTTGAAAATTTATCCCCTTCTGTTCGCGCTGACCTTTTTAAAGGATCGCAATTGGAAGGCTTTCTTTTTCGCTTTGTTCGCCTGCGCGGCGATGAGCTTTGGCGCGATGGCGCTTTTGCATGACCCCGCCGCCGAACAGGTGCGCGGGTTTTTGGGCGAGCTGCGCTGGACCGAAAGCTGCTTTTCTTCCTATCGGGCGTGTCCCAATCTGAGCTTGCTTGTTCCTCTCGGAACCGTTCTTCATTTCCTGACAGGCGGGACCGAAGCGCCTGCTCTCTTTAAGTATCTTTTTCAAGCCTCGAATGTCGGCCTGCTTGTTCTTGTGTCATGTGTTTTGTTTTTTTGGCGTCCCCGTCTTCCCATCAGCCTGACTTTGCTTGCGATCGCATGTCTTTACATTCCGGCGATGTCCTTCAACTATAAACTGTATATGTTCGTTCTCCCGTTCCTTCTGCTTTTGCGGGAAGGACGGAGCGATTCCTTTTTTCTTGCGCTTCTCTTAGGCTGTTTGCTTGCCTTTAAGAGAATGTGGGGCGGCGGCCCAGAACTCCTTTTGAATCATGCCTTGTTGATAACGGCATTTCTTTGGTGCCTGCTTATCAGCTTTCCGCCTTTCAAGGATAAGGGGGGCGCTTTTGGAAGGGCACTTGTCGCGCCCATTTTTATTGGCCTCGCCTTCATGCTCATTATCCCCTACCCTCTCCGCACCGCTTGGGCTTTGTCCGCGCATCCTGTTCAAAGCGGGACCGTTACATTCACGGCGCAAGGCCGCGCTTTCTCCGACAGCTTTTTCGGTAGCCATTGGGGGCCAAAGGAAAGCGACGGCAAGAGCGTTTGGCGATGGATGACCGATTGCGAAAGCTCGCTCCATTTGCGGCTGGCTAGAGGGAACTCCTACAGGCTTGATCTGACGGTCAGCACCCATGCAAAAAATGCGCGGCAGGAAGTATCGGTTTTTTATAAAAACACTTTTCTTGGAAGGCAGAGCATCGCCCCCGAAAGCCCCAATCAGTTGACTTTCGTGATTCCGGCCTCTACGATTCCGCATGCGAGAATTCTGCCCGATCGCCTTTTTCTGAGAACGACGCAATGCAATCCTGTCATAGATGGCGCACCGCAAGGACTTGGGCTTGCTTTTTCCAGGCTCGTTGTCGCGAAGGTTTTAGATGCCGCGCCGTCCGATAGATAGGTAATTCGCGCCCTTAAGCTCGGCAGGCGATAGAAGTCGGCGCGCGTCGAAAATGGCCTTGTCAGACACGTTCAACGTTTTAAGGTCGCTATAGGCGTCCCACTTGGTCGCGACAATGATGATTTCGGCGTCGCGAGCAGCCACTTTCCAGTCTTCGACAAAGGCGATCTGCGCGGATTTGGGCCCGAAGGCTTTTTTGAACGGTTCCGTCGCGATGGGATCGTGCGCCCTCACCGTCGATCCTTTATCCAAAAGCTCGGCTGCGATTTTGAGGGACGCCGAATAACGGACATCGTCCGTTTCCGGCTTGAAGGCCAAGCCCAGAATAAGGACTTTCTTGCCCGAAAGGGAGCCAAGTTCGCGCTCTAGAATGTTGCAGACCACGGACGGCTGAGCTTCGTTGACGTTCAGGATAGCGTTAAGGATATCCATTTTGAGGCCGACCTGCTCGCCCTGCGAGCGAAGCGCCTGCACGTCTTTGGGGAAACAGCTTCCCCCAAAGCCGCAACCCGGCACAAGGTATGTAAGTATGTGAGGCATGGCGCGCTTTCCGTTGAGAAGCGGATTCCACCGTTTGTCGAGATGCACGCCGCGCATGACCTCCAGAATATCGATCCCGCCCACGGCGGAGGCGACGTTGGCTATCTCGTTCACCGCCGAAATTTGCAAGGCCAACATCGCATTGTTGCTGTACTTGATGAGTTCGGCTGTGCGCGTGTTGACGCAGAGCTTGTCGCAATCCCACGGGGCGTATAGAGCTTGAAGAAAGGCCAGCGTCTTTTGATCCTCATGGCCCAGAACGATGCGATCCGGCTCCATAAAATCGGAAATGGCGTCGCCTTCGCGCAGGAATTCCGGATTCATACCAAGGCCGAATCCTTCGCCCATTTTCTTGCCTGAGGATTTTTCGATCTCTTCGCGAACGGTCGTGTCAGCCGTTCCGGCAATGACCGTGCTTTTGATGATGATGGGAAGGAAACGATCCGTCGTTTTAAGGAAAGCGCCAATTTCTCGCGCCACTGTTTTGATATAGGACAGGTCTATCACGCCGTTTTCGCTGGGCGTGCCGACGGCGACAATAACCCCTTCGGCATCCTTCAGAGACGCCTTCAAATCCGCCGTCGCGCGGAATAGGTCTTTCGCAATGCACTGCGTCATAAGCTCGTCCAGCCCGCGCTCGTAAATATGCGGCTTGCCCGCATTAAGCGTTTTGACAACATCTGGATTCACATCTACGCAAGTGACGTTGTGCCCTTTGGCTGAAAGGCAGACGCCTGAAACCAATCCGACATACCCTGTTCCGACTACTGTGACGCGCATTCTTTAGGCTCCCTCTTTCTCTTCTATTAAAAATTTCATGTAGCGTTCGACGCCTTCTTCGACCGACACCGCCGGCTGATAGCCGAGCAGCTTTCTGGCCTTATCGATGACGGGGCAGCGGCGTTGCGGATTATGGCTAAGATAAGCCGCATCCTCGCTGACTTCAAAGCGCACATTGCCTTTGTAGTTCACCAGCTTTTGGCCAACCCTCTGGAAGATATCCGCCAATTGCTTGACCGTGATTTCCGGCTTTTCGATGCCGATGTTGAAGGCTTCGAACTTGCCGTAAAGCAGGCAAAGCAGGTAGCCCGTAATTGCATCCGAAATATAGCAAAACGTCCGCGTCGGCGAACCGCTCGAATACAAAACGATATCCCGTCCTTCGAGCACGCAGCTTGCCAAATCGGCCGGAAGACGCTTGTCTCCCAGACGCATGCCCGGGCCGTAATTGTTAAAGGGACGCGCGACGGTGATGGGAACCCCGCGCCTTTCAGAAAAAATGGAGCATAAGGTTTCGCCGAAACGCTTGGATTCGTCGTAGCATGCGCGGGGACCAACGCAGGAGACGTTGCCACGGTAATCTTCGGAGGTCGGAATATGCGCCGGGTCAGGATCGCCGTAAATCTCGCTGCTTGAAAAAAACAGCAGACCCTCAAGCGTTTTTTGCTGGTCGTAGAAATCCAGCAAACTGCGCAGCCCCCAAATGTTGGCGTCGATGGTTTCAAGCGGATATTGGCGGTAGAAGGTGGGCGACGCAATGGACGCCATGTGGACCACAAAGCGCGCCTCTTTTGCGCCTTCGATGGAGGCTAGGCTGTCCTTGGAGATGTCAAAGGACCGAAGCGTCAAAACCGAAGGATGGTCCTGCGCCAGCTTCGTCAGCCATAACCTCAGCGTTGCCGTGGTCTGCTGTTACAAGCATTGTTATACCTTTTTCAGTCGCTTTTTGTGCGATTCTGCCTACACATTCATCGACCACTCTGCAAGCAGTTGTTGCGGCTTCAAGGTCTCCAGTGTGTCCTACCATATCAGGATTTGCGAAGTTTACAAGGATAAACCCGTATTCTTCATCGTCTTCTGCCTTTAGAACGTTTTCGCAAACTTCCGCCGCGCTCATTTCA
>CAZQOE010000159.1:0-4221 GCA_964594935.1 uncultured Rhodospirillaceae bacterium
CACAATAATAAAATAGGCAATGATAATGCCCGCGAAGAACGGGAAAAGGACGGGATTGAAAATCCATAAAAAAGCAATCGCCGCCGCAAAAACAAGAAGCCAAAACCGCAGCGCAGAAGCTTGGATCGTGAGCATAGGCCGTTCCTCGGATAAAGGGGATTAACGGTCGATAAATAACCCGATTTGGGGAAAAGGTCGAGATTTAAGCTTATTAAGCTTATATTGCATTATTAGCCGTCTTTCTGCTACAACCCGCCTGAAACAAACGAACGAGATTAAGAAGACAGTGACGACATTTGCCGATTTAGGGCTGAGCGAAGACATCCTCAAAGCAATTCAGGATGTCGGTTATACGACCCCGACCCCCATTCAGGAACAAGCCATCCCTTACGTTTTGCAAGGGCGCGACCTTTTAGGCTGCGCCCAGACGGGAACGGGCAAGACGGCGGGATTCGTTTTGCCGATGCTTGAAATTCTGGGCGCGGGCCGCGCGCGGGCGCGCATGCCGCGTTCGCTGATTTTGGAACCGACGCGTGAACTCGCGGCGCAGGTTGCCGAGAATTTCGAAAAATACGGAAAATACCACAAGCTTTCGATGGCACTTCTCATCGGCGGCGAAACGATGGTCGAACAGGTCCGCGCGCTCGACAGCAGCGTCGACGTTCTGATCGCGACGCCGGGCCGCATGCTCGATTTGTTCGAACGCGGCAAGATCATGCTTGCCGACATCAAGATTTTCGTGATCGACGAAGCCGATCGCATGCTCGACATGGGCTTTATTCCCGATGTCGAACGCATCGCAAGCCTTCTGCCGCCGTTGAAGCAAACGCTGTTTTTCTCGGCCACGATGCCGCCCGAAATCCGCAAACTCGCCGACCGCTTTCTCAGCAATCCCAAGACGGTCACGGTTTCGCCGCCCGCCAGCACAGGCGAAAACGTCACGCAAATATTCGCGATGCTCGATCAGAACAACGATTGGCTCAAGCGTGAAGCGCTTCGCGCGCTGCTTAAAAAAGACAACGTCAGAAACGCGTTCATCTTTTGCAACCGCAAAAAAGACGTGGCGCTGCTGCATAAATCGCTGGTCAAGCACGGCTTCAACGCGGGCGCCTTGCACGGCGACATGGAGCAATCCGAACGCACGGCGACGCTCGACAAATTCAGAAACAACGAAATCGCGCTTCTGGTTTGCTCGGACGTCGCAGCCCGCGGCCTTGACATCGACGCCGTCAGCCATGTGTTCAATTTCGACGTCCCCTTTAATGCCGAAGATTACGTCCACCGCATCGGCCGCACCGCGCGCGCGGGATTAAAAGGAACGGCCTACACGCTCGTGACGCCCGACGACTTGAAGCAGATTGCCGCCATCGAACACCTGATCAAAATGAAAATCACCCGTGAAGTGATTGAAGGCTTGGGCAAGCCCGAAGAAGAAACAGGACGCCATCGTCATCGTCGCGGCGAAAAGCCCCATGATCGCCGCCATTCCCATGGGCGCGACACGGAATCCCGCCGCACAAGCCCGCGTCCTGCCGACGCTCCACCGCCTTCGCCGCGCGAACACCCGACGACGCGCGTTCGCGAATCGGCCCCCAAGACCCAAGCCGATGATCGTTTCGATAACGATCTACCCGCCTTTTTGCGCCGTTCGCCGGCTATAGTTAAGTCCAAGTCCTAGAAGCAAAATTTGCTTGCCCCCACGGGCCTCCTCTGGCAATCCTTGGGTTTATGAATCTGGGGCCACTCCTTAAACGATTCGCAATCCCGTCGGCATGTCTTTTGGCATTACCGTACGCCACGCCATGTATGGCCATGCCGCCCTTGGGCTATGTTGGCCCCGCGCCGCAAACAGATTTGGCATCAATGCCGCCCTTGGGTTACGTCGGCCCCGTGCCGCGCGCGAACCCTTCTTCTGAGCCGGCGCCTGAAAATGTTTCTCTTCAAGTCCTTCCCCAAAAGGCGGCGTCTGTTTCAATGCCGCCTTTGGGCTACGTCGGCCCCGTGTCTCGCGCAGCGCCCCACCAGGAACAAGCCAGTGAAAATATTTCTTTTCAAACTTCCTCTCAAAAAAAACCGCCGGTTTCCGACCACGCCGATGAAACGCTGATTTCGGCTAAGGAGATGCATTCCGATAGCGAAAATGGAATTCTGACAGCGGTGGGAAACGTCGAAGTGGTGCACAACGATTACGTCCTTCACGCGGATAAAATTACCTACAACCAGAATACGGGCGTGATGGCCGCCGACGGCCATGTCGCGCTTCTGACACCCTCGGGAGAGGTCGAGTTTTCCGAGCATCAGGAAATCACGGGCGACCTGAAACAGGCGTTTGCGAAAAACGTCGGCATCCTGTTCCCCGACAACTCGCGCATCGCGGCAAAATCGGTGCAAAGGTATGACGAGCGGTATTCGGTAGCTGAACACGCTCTATACACGGCGTGCAACGTCTGCCGTGAAAATCCGGATCAAGAGCCGTTGTGGCAGATGAAAGCCGACACGATTACGCACGATAACGTGCGGCATAAAGTCTACTATCACGATGCGACGATGAATTTTGCGGGAGTTCCCGTCGCCTACACTCCGTACATGTCGGCGCCAGACCCGACCGTCAAGCGCCTGCAGGGTTTTCTTTCTCCTTTGCCGGGCGTTTCCCCCAACATCGGGGACTATCTCAAGCTTCCGTATTATTTCGACATTGCACCCGATCAAGACGCGACGGTTACACCGACCTTCAGCACAAAAGACAAGCTTCAGCTCAACGCCCAATACAGGCAACGCTTCGAAAACGCCGATTTAAAGCTCGAAGGCTCGGCCACCCAAACAAAGCTGATCAGCGACTCCGGCCTGAACAAAGGCCAGCAGTGGCGGGGCCATTTATTCGGAACGTATCGAGCCGACATCAACGACAATTGGCGCGGCGGAGCCAACATCCAATATGTGTCGGATAAAAGCTATCTGCCACGCTATGCAATCTCGTCCATCGATCAGGCAACCAGCCGCGTCTATGCCGAAGGCTTTTACGGGCGCAATTACACAGTCGTAAATTCCTACTATCTCCAGGATTTGCGGGCAGGTTCCAACGCTTCCGAACCGATCGTTTTTCCGTCGGCTTCCTTCAGCGCCTTGGGCGAACCGGGTCAAACGTGGGGAGGCCGTTGGTCTTTTGACAGCAACGTGCTCGTAACTTCGCGCTCCAATGCCGGAAGAACGATTGCACAGCAAGGGCCGGATACGCGGCGCTTGTCGCTTAACGCGGGATGGGAACGGCAGTTTATTTCGGACACGGGTCTTGAAGCGACCCTTTCGGGCCTTGTGCGGACCGACAGCTACTGGGCGGAAAACGTCGTTACGACCGACAAAACGGGCGTCTACAGCCGCGCCACCTTTACGCGTCCGTTCGAACAGGCAAACGCTGTTTTACGCTATCCGCTGTCCCGCAGCGGAGAAGGATATCAACATCTTCTGGAACCGATCGCTGCCTTTACGCTGGCGCCGTCCGTCCGGACAATCGCGAAACAGCCGCTCGAAGACAGCTTGGATATCGAATTCGACGAAACCAATTTGTTTTCGCCTAATCGCTTTACGGGAAGCGATCTTATCGAAGGAGGCAGCCGCGTGACTTACGGTGTGCGTAACGCGCTTACGGCGGACAACGGCGCGCGCATCGATGTTTTTGGCGGTCAAAGCTATAATTTTTCGCCTAACGCCAATCTTTCGGAAGCATCGGGAATCGCGGGACACGCATCGGACTACGTCGGCCGCATCGACTTTTCCCCTTCAAAAAAGTTTAACGCCAACTACGGTTTCCGTTTATCTCGAAAGGATTTTGCACCGCAACGTCAAGACGCGTTTTTGGCTTTCGGTATGCCTATCTTCCGTCCGTCATTGCGTTATATTCAAGCATATCAGCTCGACACGGAAACGAACGCCTACAGTCAGGTCAGACAGCTAACATTCGGTTTTTCGTCGTCGTTTGCCAAATACTGGGCGCTTACCGGTTCGCACACGCAAGCGTTCGATCCGCAGCCGGGTCCGCGTACGTCGAGCCTAGCACTGACGTACAACGACGAATGCTTCGCCTTCGGAGTCAACGTGGCGCACGACAACACCAATCGCGCCGATATCAGCTCGGGTACGTCGGTAGCCTTCCACGTCTATTTCAAGAATTTAGGCGGTTTGCGTACGGACACCGGCAGCGGCATCTCGTTCCCGGCGGAATTC
>CAZQOE010000160.1:0-4212 GCA_964594935.1 uncultured Rhodospirillaceae bacterium
TACGGGAGTTGTTCCCGAAGATGTCGTTCCAGAGGTTGTTCCCGACGTACTGCCGCTGCCGCCCGTCATCGACGATGTGCTTCCTCCACCGCCGCCACCGCCCGCGCCGCCTGAAGTCGACGTGGTTGTCGTCGTTGCCGTTCCCCCGCTGGTCGTCGTTGAGGAGCTTGTTTTCGTGGTCGTTGTTTTCGACGTTCCGGTGCTTGTGTATGACGTCGTCGTTGTTCCAATGGCCGTTGTCCTACTTTTCTTTCGTCTGGATTCGGCAAAAGCGTCGTCGCTTAAGGAGATTTGCGCGACAAATGCGAGGAGAAGAAGACAAGACGCTTGTTTAAACAAGGACACTTTCATTAAGGCCTCCGTTTTGAGTTAGGCTTTTCTTCGATTAATTTCCGATCGCCGCAGGTACCGAACATCGACGAGGTAGTATAGTCCAAGGACAAAGAGAAACAACGTGCTTTTCCAGTTTATGAACAGGTATACGTCAGCGTTGTTGATCATGGATTCCCAAAAGGTATAAAATTTCGCGAAGAAAAAGAGGTAAATAATTCGAGCATGAACAATGCTGTACAACAAACCCGATAAAATGAGTCCCAACGACGCGGCTAGAACGATATTAAAAATAATAAGACCAAACCAACCCAGCATTAGCAACGCATATCCGTGCAGACCAAGGCAATAGCCGACGTTTAGATCAAGGGCTTCGTAGGCGACCCGAGGCGGGGCAAAATGCAACATCATGAAGGCCGTTCCCTGATAGGGGTTTGATATGTCGCGGGCCACTTTGGGGACGGGCTTGAAGGCTGTTATCATTTGCCAGTCAAGTGCAAGCGTGTCGGTTCTGAAACGGAAAATATCTTTGACTTCGCGATCCGAGAGAAACCACAGTTGGCCCTGAAGGGTCATGCGGTCCTGCATTTTCTCAACGCCCTTGCTTGAATCGCTAAGCCCGCCATAGACCATGAAAACGAGGGGCATTGTGACAAGCGTAATGGCGACGCCTAGAAGAATAAGGTTTTTGATAGGAAACGTACCCTTTATCCAGGCAATTTTACAAAATGATGGCGCGCTAATTAGGCCAAAGAGGGTAACAAATCCCGTAAATTTGTCTCCCAAAAGGGCGGATATTGCTGTTATGCCAAAGGCGAGGCCGAAATAGGGAAGCTTGTTCTTCGAATTGGCGACCATCAGGGCCAGAAAAGCCGCCGCGCCGGTGCGGTTGCCCATTATTGATGTATAGATGGGATCGTTCAGCGATCGGGCAAAATCAACACGGTCCTGACCTGTAAACATAGGAAAACCGTTCTTTAGGCCGACGAAGAAAAGATAAATGATGCTGAGGACAATAATGGAATTAAATAGTGTCACCAAAAAAGGATAGGGGTGAACCTTGTTCTGAACAAAATGAGTGATGCTTTTACTCGTCTTTTCCCATTTTTGGACAAAAGTTTCGACGAAAAAAAGGACAACGCCAAAAAAAATGACGTAAAGGATGGCAAGCCGGAGAAATCCGCCTGTGACGCTGCCCGTTTCCTTCGTTTCAGACAAGTATCCGCCGCTTTCAATTAATATGCCGGAAATAAATTGCGTAAAGGCGATCATGCCAAAGGCCGCAAGAAGCCACATCGTCGTTCCTGGCGATGTTTTCAGCATCCACAAGAAATAGGAAGCATAGAGGGCGATGGCGAAGTAGGCTGTGATAGGAAAGTTTGCCCAGGAGAAACCAAGCGACAAACAAATGCCTATCAGGACGAACACGGTCGTCGTTCGCGCAATGTCAATGCGCGAAGGGAATTTTAGCGCCAAAGCCGGAGCCTTTATTCTGCTTATCATGTTCGCAAGCTATCCGATACTTATGAAAAATGTGTTATCTTTTCCGGAGGTTTATAACCTTGCCGAGCTTGTTTAATAAGGGTTTTTCGACAATCCGGTGCAAGGCAATTCCGGCAAGAACCGCAATTACGGGCAATAAAACGTAGGCGACGGGCAACGGAACATATTCTTTTATTATAGGGGTGCAGAATATCTTTGCCGATGCGGACAAAACCGGAAAATGGGCCAGATAAATCGAATAGGAGGCGTCGCCCATGAATACGAGCGTTTTGGGAATGGAAATCCGTTTTTGCCGTTCGAGCTCGATGAATCCCGCCAAGGCAATCGCGCAGGAAAGCCCGTAGGCCAGCGCGCGCGCGTTGGCGCCCAGAACATGCGAATAATCTTCGTCCAGTCCGACGGCGAAGAAGGCAAGACTTCCCAGAACCGCAAGAACCTTAGGCGCAGGTATCTTGTCGTGACGGACAATCCAGCAAAGCCCCATACCCATGGCAAACAAAAGGTGCAGAGGAGAAAAATAAAAAGCGAGGGGTGAAAAATTGAATTCTCTCGGACTAAAGGCGGGGGCTATCGGCAATAGAACGATGGTCGCCGCAAACCATACGGTTGTTGCGAACATTCCGGCGCGTTTATTGAAAATAAGCAGCGCGAAAACCAGATAGAACAGGATTTCATGATACAGCGTCCACGCGACACCGATGATTGTGTATCCGGAATCCATGTGCACAAGAAGTGCGGACGAAAGAATGGTCAAAAAATCCCGCTCGTGTCCTTTTCCGAACGACGGTACGATAAAGTAAACGGCGGTCAGGGGAACAAGGGCTATCCAGTAGATGGGGTAAATGCGAACGAAACGCTTTTTAAAATACGGTATTAGCTTTTCCTTAACCCCCAAATCGTTCCAATGAACATGAAGAATAATGAAACCGCTGAGGACAAAGAAAAACATGACTCCGGATGAGCCGAATTCGAACAGGCCGCCGAGCGGGTCATTGCCCCAGTACTTATCCAAAGCAAAAATGCTGCCGCCGTTGTGGTACAGGACGACCAACAACGCGGCGATGGCGCGTCCCGCCTGCAGGGTTGCGATGACGCCCTTTTTACCTATGGAAGGCGATGGTTGAGCTGTTGATTCGGAGCTTTTTGACATGGAATCCTTGGTATAGAGTAATAATTAATAATTTCTGACGATACTTTTACTTACCTTCAATAACCTCTTTTTCTCATTAAAGGAAACGCGGTCGTGCCCGGACGTCATTTTCAAGTCTTTATAAAACATCGCCTTCTTGTCGTGTCTTCTCTTTTTCCGCCGGACGTTCTTGGCGGGGCGGAAATGAGCGCTTTTAACCTTGCCCATTGGCTTAAAAGACAGGGGATGGAAATTGGCGTTTTGACGACTGCGAAAAGTCCTGAAGAAGCGCATGAGGGGAGAGATGTTGGCGGGTTGAAAGTTTGGCGCATCTGGATGCCGCGCGCTTATTCCATGTATTATCACTCGAAGGCGAAGTGGTGGAAGAAGCCGTTGTGGCATTTGCAGGATCATTTTGATCCCAGAAACCGCAAAATCATCGCGCGTGTTCTTGACGAATTTAACCCCGATTATATGCTTATCCATCTTCTTCAGGGCATTGGCTATAATACGCTGCGTGAAATCGGCAAACGCGGTATTCCGACAACGGTCTTTCTTCATGATTTGGGCCTTGCCTGTATTCGCATGAGCATGTTTAGGGAGGGGGAGACCTGCGACGGGCATTGCCTGCCATGCCGCCTTTCCGCCGCGTATAAAGAAAGCTGTGTCAGGACGATTTCAAAGCTTGGTTTTATTTCTCCGTCGCGGGCCAATCTAGAAAATCTGGCCAAGTTTTTTCCCGTCAAAAAGTGGCATACCGCCACTATCATGAATGCGAATGTTTATCCGGTACCGACGGCTTCTCGTATTGAAACAGATCATGTGCGCATTTTGTATATCGGACGGCTTCATGCCACCAAGGGCGTTAATGTCCTTCTGGAGGCCGCGCGGAATCTTGCCGATCGTTACAAATTCGCCGTGACGATTGTTGGCGGAGGGCCGGATGAGCAAGCGTTGCGCGCGCAATACGGGTCTTTGCCGTGGTGCAAATTTACGGGCTTTGTGACGCAGATTGAAGTTAGCAACATTATCGTCAACAGCGACGTTTTATGCATTCCCTCCATATGGGCCGAAAATTCGCCCGGTGTGGTCATTCAGGCGTTGGGGCTTGGCTTGCCCGTCATCGGCAGCGACAAGGCCGGAATTCCGGAGCTAGTTGAACATGAAGTCAACGGGTTATTGGTTCCGCCCGGAGATTTGGGCGCGTGGCAGGCGGCGCTGGAAAGGGTTTTGCGCGACCCGTCTTGCCT
>CAZQOE010000161.1:0-4197 GCA_964594935.1 uncultured Rhodospirillaceae bacterium
TGAAGCCGAGCGCGTTGCTGATGATCCCTTCGCGGCGCACGTTGTGTTTGGCCTTTCTGCTTATCACCGGCCAAGCAGCGTTATTGCAACATGTTGTTGCGCACGATCTAGAGCATGCGATAACTCAGGAGCAAGACGGCGATCAGTGCAGCTTTTGTGCTATCGGTGGACATACGGCCTCAAATGCATTGCCTCCGCCTCTATCGCATCCGTTTGAGTGGACTGAAGTCGTCTATTTCAATTTTACGCGCGATGTCTTTGTAGTTTGCGACATCAATTTATTCGACGCGCGCGGCCCTCCTTTTCTTTTCGTTGCTTAAAACTATCCGCAGCGAGCCCTTACGGGACTTGCTCAACGCAACTTAAAGAAAAGGGAATCCTATGACTTGGCAAAAATATGCCTGCGTTGCGGCTGTGGCTGCAGCGTTGGCGGCGACGGGCTCACCAAGCGCGTATGCCGTAACTGACGATGATCTGGCTCAAATACGTCAATCGATTCAACAACTGGAAAAGCAGCACGACGAGGATGCCAAACGCATCAAGGAACTGGAAAATCGTCTGAAAGTCGCCGAGGCGAAAAGCAACACGATTGTGGACAGAACCTTATCCAGCGCAGCCGCGACATCCTCTCAATTGGTTACGCAACAGCCCACGGCGACACAAACGGCTAACGCTCCCGTTGAAGCATCACCGACTCCTGTGCAAAACGCGCCAGCATCAGCCAGCGCCTTCAACCCCGCTATCGGCGTCGTATTGATGGGCACATACGGCCACTTTAGCCGCAATCCCGAAAACGCGCCGATACACGGATTCATGCTTGGCGACGAGGCAAAAGATGCGGGGCCTCGAGGCTTTTCGCTCGGTGAATCCGAGGTTAACTTCAGTGCCAACATCGATCAGGCTCTTTACGGCCAATTGGTTGCTAGCCTTTCGCCGGAGGGCGAAGCGGAGGTTGAAGAAGGCTTTATCCAGACGACCAGCCTTCCATGGGGATTCACGGCCAAGGCCGGGCGTTTCTTTTCCGGCATCGGCTACCTCAACGAACAGCACGCGCACGCATGGGACTTTCTGGATGCGCCGCTGCCCTATCGCGCCATGCTCAACAACCAGCTTGGCGACGATGGCGTTCAAATACGATGGACGGCCCCGACCGAGACATTTTTGCAATTCGGCGTTGAAGGCCTGAGAGGCGATAAATTTCCGGCCACTGCAACCAACCAAGGCGCCGGAGCGCAGAGCTTTTTTGTCAAAGCAGGCGGCGATGTTGACGAAAGCAACTCGTGGCTGGCAAGCGCGGCCTATTATCACGCCAATGCAAAGGATATGGAAATTGATAGCGATACATTCACGGGAGCGACCCATCTTGGAATTGCGGGACTGGTCTGGAAATGGGCACCGAACGGTAATCCCGTCGAGCGTAACCTGAAACTGCAGGGAGAATATTTCTTCCGGCATCAGGATGGCACGTTCGACAATCTGGGCTATCACGGCGATCAATCGGGCTTTTACACCCAAGCCGTGTACCAGTTCATGCCGCAATGGAGCATTGGCGCGCGCTACGATCAAGTGTCGGCGAGCAATCTTGGCCCTGATTTTACGGGCACCACGCTCGATAATCTCGGTCCTACGCCTCGTCGGTACAGCGGTGTTTTATCGTTCTCGACAAGCGAGTTCGGGAAATTCCGCCTTCAATACACCTATGACGACTCCGCTTCGAAACCGAGCCAAGGCGTGATGGTGAACTATACCATCAGCATGGGTTCCCACGGCGCGCATCAATATTAATCTTCAGGAGGATCATCATGAATAAACATCTAATCAGCACGATCATTGCGGGAGCGCTCATTCTGTCGGCTTCTTCCGCGCATGCCGCCGTCAATGTCTTCGCTTGCGAACCGGAATGGGGGGCGTTGGCGAACGAAATCGGCGGCGATGACGTCTCGGTTTACGTCGCCTCGACGGGGCAACAAGACCCTCATCAGATACAAGCTCGACCGAGCCTAATCGCACGCGCCCGAAGTGCCGATCTTGTCTTTTGTACGGGAGCCGAACTTGAAATCGGCTGGATGCCCGTTGTCTTGCGGCAAGCGTCTAACGGTAGAATCCAGCCCGGTATGCCCGGTTATCTGGAAGCGACGAGCGTCGTGCAGATGAAGGAAGTCCCAACACGCCTTATCGTGTTTATCCGTTAATTGCGTCATCTGTCGGAAGTTTTCATCAACCCACTTTTTCTGATATTCTTGCAGATTGATGATTAGCCATTGAACCTCTTCTAATTGCTCCTTTGTCTTTTCTCGACGAACTTCATCGAAAAAGCCTGAAATCTTATTATCGTCGTCTAACGCGGCATCTGCTTCCTGATAATTTTCAGGGTTCTGTTCGACTTTCTTTACGAATGCAGCGTAAACAATCGGCGCGATAGGATCAGATTTGCATGCGCCAGCAATAATCGCCCTATAGGCTTTCCGATAAAAACTGTCGGGAATATCAACCATCAAAATATCTCCTTAAAATATAAGGAGATAATACAGGGATATGGTTAGAGGGAGGTTAATTCTTGAAAAAAATTACAAAAAAAGCCCACAAAAATGGGCAATACCTAAATAGTTTTAATCAGCACTATTAGAAACCAAGCGCTCTGCTTTTTTTTGCCGCAACTCTCGTTACTATATTAACGCGTGCATCATTCATAGTTTGCACATAATGCGCAGAAGCCCAATCCACAAACTCCTTATCCGTGCTTCCGTTGAACCGATCCGGTATGCGCGCAACACCACCCGTTGGCACAGTCACATCGTCCTGTACCGCAGCAAAATCTGAAAGCTTCCCTCCACATGGAAACACTTCAACTGCTCCCTTATAATTAATAGGCATGCTCCTAGAACACACCCCAACATCTCCAATCTCTTCCTTCATTATTATAGTCATCCTTTCATCATTATTCCAGATATCGTTTTAAAAAATACTTTCATAAGTATCACACTAGCCAAAGAATACTCGGCTATGATTGATAACTCATTAATATTTATAGTTAAAATTTAGGAAACCCCTGTTTTAAGGGCTGATTTTTAAATCACTAATATTTTCAAACCTGTTTTAACCGCAATCGTCCGTTCAGGCCTCGGCATTATTTTTGTGTTCGCAGTTTATCGAGATAGTCCGCCCATTTCTGCATCATCTTGCGGCGCTCGGTTAAATGAGCCGCGCGGTTATAGGCTCTGCCGTTCGGATCGCGGACGGCGTGGGCGAGCTGGTGTTCGATGTAATCGGGGCGAACGTGCAAAACTTCATCAAGAACCGTCCGCGCCATAGCGCGGAAGCCGTGGCCGGTCATTTCGTCTTTTGAGATTCCCATCCGTCTCATCGCGCAAAGAATGGCGTTGTCGCTCATAGCTCTTTGGTTGGAGAGGGGGCTTGGGAATAAAAATCTTCCGCGCCCGGTCATCAAATGTAGTTCTTTTAAAATCTCTACGGCTTGCCGCGACAGTGGGACTAAATGCGGTTCGCGCATTTTCATACGTTCGGCGGGGATGCTCCATTCGGACTTCTCGAAGTCGATTTCTTTCCATTCGGCTTGCCGAAGTTCTCCGGGGCGGACGAATACTAATGGCGCGAGGCGCAAAGCGCTCCGCGTTACGGCTGTTCCTTGATAGTCATAAAGAGCCCGAAGCAATGCGCCGATAGCTTTCGGTTCTGTCACAGCCGCAAAATGTCCGCCTTTGACTGGCTGCAATGCGCCGCGCAAATCAGCGGCGGGGTCACGGGTGGCGCGGCCAGTCGCTATGGCATAGCGGAATATCTGGCCGCAGGTTTCCAAAACCCTGTGAGCCGTGCCGAGAGCGCCCCGTGCTTC
Organism: uncultured Rhodospirillaceae bacterium; assembly: GCA_964594935.1. Classification (GTDB taxonomy): domain Bacteria; phylum Pseudomonadota; class Alphaproteobacteria; order UBA9219; family UBA9219; genus CAIXLI01. The sequence goes on from CAZQOE010000161.1 coordinate 3,854, forward strand.
CGTCCGGCGTAAAACGGATAGCAGCTCAGGCGGCGTGATTTCTGAAATTGGACGGTCGCCAATCCATGGGAAAGCATCGATTTCAAGCCGCCGCGTTGTCTTCGTGGTATTCGATGGAGCCCAAATGGTTGCTTTCTTGCCAAGCCACTCTCTGGCCACGACTTCAAAGGTATTTGCTTGGGTTTCATTCCAAGCGTTTTTCATGGCTTTACGGTTAATGGCCGGGTCGATTTTATCGGCAAGTTTTCTGCGTTCTGTGTCGCGGCGGTCGCGGGCGACTTTTAGGGCTATAAGAGGGTAGGTGCCGAGAGATAGTAACTTTTCCTTGCCCGCAAAATGGTATT
>CAZQOE010000162.1:0-4069 GCA_964594935.1 uncultured Rhodospirillaceae bacterium
CCTTTCCAACCTCAACGCCCGCGTTTCCTCCCTTATTCTCGGTCGTAACGATAGTACCGCGGTGATGACCTTGGCGACTTATGCCGGTTGGTCGCGGCCTGTCAGTTTTGTGACGGGCAGTTCCGGTTCCATCCTTGCGTCCGGCGCGCAAACGGCCTCAGGAAGCGGCGCATTTAGTTTTACCGGGCCCGTAACCTTGAGTGACGATGTGACAACTAGCGATCAGGCCATAACCTTCGATAACGCCGTATCACTTAATAACGATATCGTTTTATCATCCGGAAATGGAAACATCGTTTTCGGCAGCACGGTGGATTCTTATAACAGCACGCCTCGCGATTTTACAATTTCTTCAACGGGTGGCAGCGTTTCATTTGGCGGGGCTTTAGGCAACGCTAACGCGCTTAACGAAGTATCCATCATCAGCGCAGAAGCTCTCATTCTTCCTTCTGTCAACGCGGCAACAATTTTGGCGAACGCGACAGGCGCAACAGCGGACATTACTCTTGCGGCGGGCAGCATATTGACGGCGTCGGGTTCAGGCGATGCCCTTACGCTGGCCGCCGGTCGCAACTTTATCAATAATTCCGGCAGCGGCGCGCTTTCCCTCACGGGCAGCGGGCGGTGGCTTGTATATTCCGCGACGCCTGGAGCCAATACGTTTGGCGCTCTTGACAGCAATAACGCGGCAATATGGAATGAAACATACGGCGGGGTTATAGCACAAACCGGCAATCGCTATGTTTTCTCCTATCAACCAACCGTCACCTTCACTTCGACAAACGACAGCAAGACCTATGGCGCGGACGGAACCGCAGCCGTGGCGACGGATTATACGATTAGTGGCTTGCATTCAGGCATTGCGAACGTTTTCGAAGCCGATATCAATTCTTCGGTCTTCACCGGAACTCCCAGCGTGACTTCCGCGGGATCGGCAACTTCGGCAACCGTTGCAGGCGGCCCTTATGTGATCACGGTCGCCCAAGGAACTCTGGCGAGCATTAGCGGCTATGCGCTTGCTTATAACTCGGTCGGATATTTAACGATAACCCCTGCCGCCCTTGTTATCACGGCCGACAACAAGACTATGACTTACGGCGGCGGCATGCCCGCCTTAACCGCCAGTTACACCGGTTTTGTCAACGGCGACACTTCGGCCAGCCTGACGACGGCGCCGACCCTCTCATCCTCGACGGCAGCGACGGCCAACGCTGGAACCTACGCCGGGACAATCACTGCATCGGGAGCCGCAAGCGCCAATTACGCAATCGGTTATGCCGCAGGAAACCTCACCATCGACCCCGCCATATTAACGATAGGCAGCTTTTCCGCATCGAATAAAACCTACGACGGCACAACGGCTGCAACCATAGCCAGCCAATCGTTAAATGGCATCGTACCTGCCGATATTGGCAATGTCAGTCTTGATACAACTGCGAACGCTTTCTTTGACACCGCCAACGCGGGAATTGGCAAGACCGTGACAATCACGGGAACGGCGTTGGTCGGATCGGCTTCCGGCAATTATGCGTTGTCGTTAGCGGGCGCGCCAATGGCTACGGCGACGATCGACAAAGGAATGCTAACCGTCACGGCGGAAAACCAAACCATAATTTCGGGCGCGGCTGTGCCTGTCGGCACCTTGGCCTATAGCGGGTTTGTTGCAGGAGAAAATCAGGGATTTCTTATTGTCGAACCGACCGTAACGTCAGCGCAAAGCGGCATCGTAAGCATCGGGACTTATGAGGCCAATTATGTGGCCAGCGGGGGAGTCAGCAATAATTATAATTTCACATACGTCGATGGAAACCTTGTCGTTCTTCCTCCCCAAGACCCCGGTCTTGCGCCCGAAACTGAAGCTTTGCTCAACACGATCATCACGGCCAGCCAAGTATCGGCTTCTTCGCCGACATCCTATGTCCAGTCAAATAATCTTTCCGTTCCGAGCTCCCAAAACGCGCCGTTTGAGGTCGTTTTTGTTTCGGTAGGCGCCGATGGCACCATTTTGAAAAAGACGTCCATTTTTTTGCCGTTCGTCGAAATATCCCCGGCCTTGCAAGATCAACTGAATTTGACTCCTTTACAGTCGAACTAGCTTCTTCGGCACTTAAGGGTCGCAGGATCCAACAACGAGTATGTTGGGCAAAAACACTCATAAATATCAAGGCCCAAAGCCCCTGCCCGAGCTTTTTTCACAGCAAAACCAACGACCTTGTAGATGGGCTTGGTTTCGGCTAACGTCCCCGCTTCCGTTTCCGGCGGGAGATGGATAAATAGGGCGTGAATGCCCTCAAAGCCTCTGATAAAAGAGCATAAAGTCAGGCTTTCGCGGGCGTGGCGGAATTGGCAGACGCGCTGGGTTTAGGTCCCAGTGACCAAAAGTCGTATGGGTTCAAATCCCTTCGCCCGCACCACTTTTAAAACGCTTTGCGTTTTTAAAGTGCCGCGCCGAAGCGTTGCGAAGACGGGCGAGTTGATTGGGTAAGGACTATTAAACAAATAAGGAAAAAAACGGATCATGACTAAAGTTAAGGCGCTGAAACAAGAAGGTTTGAAACACGAATTCTCGGTTACAGTTCCGGCGAAATCCGTCGAGGAACAAAAGGACCTTCGCTTGGCGGAAATCGCCAAGACGGCGAAGATGCAGGGCTTCCGCCCCGGCAAAGTGCCGCTTGCCGTCGTCAAGCAACGCTTCGGGGACGAAGCGCGCGCCGACGCTTTGGAAAAAACCGTGTCCGCCGCCATTGACAAGGTTCTTACCGACCACAAACTTCGTCCCGCAACGCAGCCTAAAGTCGATCTGGTGAGCACGTCGGAAGATAAAGACGTCGAATTCAAATTGACGGTCGAATCCCTGCCCGAAATCAAAGTCGGCGACTTCGGCAAAATCGCGCTTGAGCGCCCAACGGCCGACGTCGAAGCCGCAAAGGTCGACGAAACGATAACCAAACTTGCCAAGAGAATGCGTCAGGCCGAAAAGGTGACCGAGACGCGCGCCGCCAAGATTGGCGACATCGTCGTGATCGATTTCGACGGCAGCGTCGGCGGCGAAAAGAAGCCGGGCATGAAGGGATCAGACCATTCGCTGGAACTTGGCTCCAAATCCTTCGTCGATACGTTCGAAGATCAATTGGTCGGAAGCAAAGTCGGCGACAAGAAAACGGTTTCCGTGAAGTTTCCCGAAGAATATCACGCAGCGGATCTGGCCGGAAAAAAGGCTTTGTTCGACGTCGAAGTCAAAGAGCTTCGCCAGCACAAGCCCGTCGAGCTTAACGACGCGCTGGGCAAAGAAATGGGCTTTCCCTCGATTGAAAAGTTGCGTGAGCGCGTGCGCGACGACATCGGCGCCGATTACAAGCGCATCGGTCGCGCCGTCGCCAAGCGCGCCTTGATGGATAAATTGGCCGAATCCTATTCGTTCGAGGTTCCTTCGACGCTTCTTGAGACGGAATTCGGCAACATTTGGAAACAGGTGGAAGAAGCCAAAAAGAAGGGCGAACTTCCCGAAGAGGATAAGAAAAAGAGCGACAAGGCCTTGCGCGAAGAATACCGCAACATCGCCGAACGCCGTATCCGCTTAGGGCTTCTCTTGGCCGAGGTTGCAACGCAGAATAAAATCGAAGTGACGAGCAACGAACTGCGCTCGGCTTTGATGGCCGAAGCCCGCCGCTATCCGGGACAGGAAAAGGCCGTTTTCGAGTACTACACTAAAACGCAGGGCGCCATTGAGCGGATTCGGGCTCCGCTTCTCGAAGAAAAGGTCGTTGACTTTATTTTCGGCAAAGCCAAAGTGACGGAAAAGAAAATGTCCGGCGAAGCTTTGTTAAATTTGCCGGAAGAAGAATAACAAATATCCGGGCTGCCATGCATTCGTTAATCGCAAAAAGCCTTCCTTTGATCGACAAGGGACTGACCGTTCCCATGGCCTTGAAGCTTTTGCTTCTTGTGAACATCGGGTCCTTGCTTTTCGCTTTGACGCTGCAGTTCGGGTTTGATGTCAGGCCTTGTTATCTGTGCTTGTGGGCGCGAATCCCCTACGCTTCCGTGGCCGTGTTATCGCTGATCGCTC
>CAZQOE010000163.1:0-4034 GCA_964594935.1 uncultured Rhodospirillaceae bacterium
ATGGGTGAAAGTTAGAGTCTCGACCTTCAAAGCACAAGAAGAAGATGATCATTAACTAACCAATTTTAGGAGTTGGTTCTCTTAAAAATCATGCTAAAACAAGCCTCTTTATTGTGTTCTTAAAGAAGTAACTCTATGAGCGTCAACGTTCGCATAGCCCCCTCGCCCACCGGATTGCTGCACATCGGCAATATCCGCGCGGCTTTGTTCAACTACCTGTTTGCGAAAAGGCATGGCGGGACTTTCATGCTGCGCCTGGATGACACCGACAGGGAACGTTCGACCGAGACTTTTGCCGAAGCTATCAAGCGCGACATGACTTGGCTTGGGTTAACTTGGGACACCTTCGCAAGGCAATCCGATCGCGTCACGCGCTATAAAGAGGTTTTAGAACAGCTTAAGTCTTCGGGCCATGTATACCCCTGCTATGAAACGCAGGCGGAATTGGATTTAAAACGCAAGACGCAGTTGGGCCGAGGGTTACCCCCGATTTATGACCGCGCTGCCTTAAAATTATCCGCTGCCGACCGCGTTAACCTTGAAGCCAAAGGACTTAAACCGCATTGGCGATTTAAACTGGATTCATCGGACGTCATATGGGACGACCTCGTTCAGGGACATAAGGTTCTTCATACGACGGCGATTTCAGACCCTGTTCTGGTGCGCGAGGACGGCGTTCCCCTTTATACTTTTTGTTCGGTCGTTGACGACGTTGACGATAAAACAACGCACATCATTCGCGGCGAAGACCATGTCACCAACACTGCCGTTCAAATCCAGATATGGCGCTCCGTTGCTAAAACGCCGCCGCCCGTTTTTGCGCACTTTCCGCTAATCGTCAGCGCGGAAGGCATTGAGATGAGCAAGCGCCTTGGCACTCTTTCCATTGCCAGCATGCGCGATGAATTGGGGATCGAACCAATGGCGATTAACGCCCTGCTCGCCAAACTCGGGACATCGGATTCTATCGCACCGCGTCTGACGCTTGACGAATTGGCTAAGGAATTCGATATCAGCAAAATATCGCACGCAACGCCGAAGTTCGACTTGGAAGAACTTAAGGCTCTTAACGCGAAAATTCTCCACCTAACGCCGTTTATATCTATTCGTGCCCGTTTGGCCGCTATGGGATTTCCGAACGTCGACGAAAACTTCTGGAATGCCGCACGCGCGAATATTGTGACGCTTAAGGATATCCATACATGGGTGCAGGTGGTTTACGGTTCCATCACGCCCGTCGTCAGCGATGCCGGTTTTTTAAAACAGGCGGCGGAAGAGCTTCCAAATTCCCCTTGGAACGATCAGACATGGCACAATTGGACGGAGAGCTTGAAGGCTAAGACCGGACGTAAGGGAAAGGATTTGTTTATGCCTTTGCGCCTCGCGCTGACAACTTTCGACCATGGCCCGGAGATGAAATTTCTGCTGCCCTTAATCGGCGAAGAGAAAACAAAAATGAGATTGTCGGGACAGAGCGCCTGAGAAGAACCTCTTGTTTTTCATCTATGAATTTATCGCATTAGTTGCATAGATTAACGGCAATACTTTCATTGCCCATATTTGATCATTGTCGTCGCCAAACCAAACAACATACAATTGTAACGGGGATTAACCTTATTAAGCTTTCAGAAACAATCAGGTGAAATATTACGCCATCCAGTGCAACCTATACGGGAGAAAGTCAATGCCCAACATCGCAACAAAATTTTCCCATGCCCGTATCCTTATTGTTGACGATAGCGTTTTCGATCGCCGCCTTATTTCTACCGCTTTAAAAAAAACCGGATTTACAAAAATTGTAACAGCCGACGATGGCGCCGATGCCGTGCAGAAAACACATGATTTTCGTCCCGATCTGGTGCTGCTTGATTTGAATATGCCAAATCTTGACGGTTTTGGTTATTGCGAGATGGTACGAAACGACGAAACTTTGCCGCGCATGCCCATTCTAGTTCAAACAGCTTTGAAAAACCGTCAATCCTGGTTGCATGCATTATCTTGCGGCGCAGACGACTTTTTGACGAAACCTCTCGACATGGCCGAACTAACGTTGCGCATTTGCGTGCATATTGAACATTTCTTTATGTTGCGCGATTTGCAAAATATGTGTGATTACCTGAAAATGGAACTCGACCTTTCACACAATCTCCGCAAAGAAGTTAAAGATTCTCAATTATCCCCGCCAAAAAGAATTATTCTGGACAGACATTATGAAGTGTTAGAGCAGATTGTTCATTCGTCTGCGTATGCCTAAGCTTCCAATGTAATTTCTATAACTATGCGCAATGACTAAGATGCCATCGCGGCAAGTTCGCCAAGGAGTTTTTTGACTCCTTCCAACCTGCGTGTTGGGTCTTCCCAAGCCCGCATAACCACGATTTTTTGGTCAGGACGCACGGCAACCGTTCCCGCATTTTTGCTTATCCACGCCATGAGGCGTTCGGGATTGCTGAATTTATCCTTATACAAAGCTATGATGGCGCCTCTCGCTGCGGCATCGACTTTGGCCACGCCAGCCTTGCGGCATACTTGCTTGATCGCCACTGTTTGCAGGAGGTTTTCTACTTCTGGCGGCAAGGGGCCAAAACGGTCGATAATTTCTGCCGCCAGCGGTTCGATTTCGGCACTATCCACAACATCGGCAAGGCGGCGATACAATCCCAATCTTACGTTCAAATCGACGACATACATTTCCGGAATAAGAACCGATAAGCCCAGATTAATCTGCGGGGTCCATCTGTCAGGCGCTCCTGCCGCATCTCCGCTTCCGGCGCGCGCCGACGCAACCGCGTCTTCAAGCATTTGCTGGTAAAGTTCGACGCCAACCTCGCGTATATGCCCTGATTGCTCTTCGCCAAGCAAATTTCCTGCGCCGCGAATATCCATATCGTGGCTCGCAAGCTGGAAGCCTGCGCCGAGTTGTTCCAACGTTTCTATAACTTCGAGTCGTTGTTGCGCCGTCTTGGACAACGGTTTGGCGGGATCATAAGTCAGATACGCGTAACCGCGCTGTTTGCTTCGCCCTACCCGTCCGCGAAGCTGGTACAGTCCCGCTAAGCCGAATCTGTCGGCACGGTGCAGAATAATCGTATTGGCGTTTGGGATATCGAGACCGGATTCAATAATATTCGTCGCCAACAAGACGTCAAATTGCCGCGCATCAAAGGCCGTCATGATGTCTTCCAGTTGCGTGGCATTCATGCGCCCATGGGCCGTCACAATTTTAACTTCGGGCACAAGTTCGCTAAGTTTTTTGGCAATAGACGCTAAATCTTCTATATGAGGGCATACATAGAAGGACTGCCCGCCGCGAAAATGCTCGCGCATAATGGCTTCGCGGATGACTAACGGATCGTAAGGCAACACGAAAGTACGCACGGACAAGCGATCAAGCGGCGGCGTAGCGATTAGGCTCAGTTCGCGCACTCCCGCCAAGGCCAATTGCAAGGTACGCGGAATAGGCGTTGCCGTCAGCGTCAAAACGTGGACTTCGGAACGAAGTTCTTTAAGGCGTTCTTTTTGTTTGACGCCAAAATGCTGTTCCTCGTCGATAATCAAAAGGCCAAGCGCACGAAAGCCGACTTCGTTGCCTAATAGCGCATGCGTTCCAATGACTATATCAACGCGCCCCTCTTTCATATCTTCTTTTGTTTGTTTGGCCTCGGATGCCGATACCATGCGCGATAACTGCGCAATACGAATGGGGAACCCACGGAAACGATCGGTGAAATTATTAAAATGCTGCCGCGCCAATAGCGTTGTCGGGACAACCACGGCGACCTGCAGACCTGCCTGAACCGCAGCAAATGCGGCGCGTAAAGCTACTTCCGTCTTTCCAAACCCGACGTCGCCGCAGACAAGCCTGTCCATAGGCTTTCCGCTCGATAAATCCCCGAGAACTTCGGTAATCGCGCGTTCCTGATCTTCTGTTTCAGCATATGGGAAACGCGCGGCAAATTCTTGATACGTTCCCTCTGGCGTTTCGATAATTTCCCCTTTTTTGCCGATCGTAAAACCAGGACAATCATGATCGC
>CAZQOE010000164.1:0-3999 GCA_964594935.1 uncultured Rhodospirillaceae bacterium
CTAATTTTTGCTGTTTTATCGATTCTGCAGGCAACCCTGACTTTGCCGGGAATCGCAGGAATTGTGTTGACGATAGGCATGGCCTTTGATGCCAATGTCCTTGTGTTTGAACGTATTCGCGAAGAAATTTGTCTCGGTCGCTCCGTCGTTGGTTCAATAGATGCCGGCTACAATCACGCCCTATCGGCAATTGTGGATGCGAACGTGACGACGCTGATCGCCTCCGTTCTTCTGTTTATGTATGGATCAGGCCCCATTAAGGGTTTTGCTGTGACGCTTATCATCGGCGTTATTACGTCGATCTTTGCGGCCCTGATGATCACGCGCTTGATCATTGTGTTGTGGATGAAAATCAGAAAACCAACGGCCATCCCCCTCTGACGTTAAAGGCTGTTTTGCGCATAATTCGACGAGAATCGAAAGAATCGATTCGTGCATTTTTAAAAAAGCTTTGCGAATCTGATTCGATTCAAGAAAGTTGTGGATAAAACAGCTCGATTTTCCATTTTTTGGCTTAAATTGAAAACCCATTGCTTGTGAATAAGTTAGTAATAAACAGTCAATTCATAGGGTTAAAAAACTACATATAGCTGCTATTCACAATTCATCCACAAGATGATGTGTTTTGTAGAATCGATTCGCTCCCCGTGGTATGAGCTTTGTCTGTAAACCACAAAATCTAGTGGTTAGCAGTCTGAAGTTTAAAGGGCTTATTTCGGAATCATACTGATTCTGGGCAGGTCCTTCCCGCCAACAAACCACCAGGACAGGAGCTTAAAAATTATGACATGGACCGAGCAAAAAATTCAAATGCTCAAGGATATGTGGGGGCATCACAGCGCCAGCGAGATAGCTGAGCATATCGGTGGTTTGACCCGTAACGCGGTTATTGGCAAGGCGCACCGTTTGAAGTTGTCGGTTCAGAAATCGGCGGACACGCCCGGAACAGGGCTTCAAATGGCTGCGGGCGGCATGGGGTCGATCAAGTCGAGCCGTAAGAGAATGCTGCGACACCTGCCCATGGTTCCGGCTTCTTCAAGTGCGGCTTCCATGCGCACCATTCCGACGGCAAGAGATATTTTTCGTTCGCTAGAGGGAATCGGCGGCGCCGTGCGGAGCGAAGGCATTGCGATGACTAAGGCGGGAGATCGCCATTGCCGTTGGCCAGTTGGAGATCCTCGTTCTCCCGATTTCCGTTTCTGCGGCTGCACGGCGCATGAAGGTTTGCCATATTGTGTCGATCACGCGCGCATCGCTTATCAGAATGTAGGAAAACGTACGCGTGGTTCTTCCGGAGACGATACGCCGCGCTAAAGAGTTAGAGTCGAGCATCCGGCACTTTGAAGAAAGGATTTTTCAGGGTGCTGGATGCTTTTTTATTTCCAGCGCGTGACAATCTGCGCAGCTCTCATGCCTGAGCGCAAAGCGCCTTCAATAGTCGAAGGCAAGCCGGTAGCCGTCCACTCTCCCGCCAGTGCGACGTTTTTCCATCCGGTATAGGAGGCAGGACGGCAGGTGTCTTGTTTTGGCGTTGCCGCAATGGTTGCGTATTTTTCGAGAAAAATACGATGCGGGGGAATTATTTCAGGATCAAGATTTAAAACGGTCGCGGCTTCCTCCCACACCAGCTTTGCCATATCGCGGGATGGAATATTTTTATAGCGCTCGGCGCAACTTATTGTGACGGAAGCAAGTCCGTTTCGGACAAACAGCCATTCAGAATAGCCCCCGACAACGCCAGCAAAACCATCCTCGATATCTTCATCCTCAATGCGGAAATGGGCGTTGAGGATGGAACGGAAATCTGTTGGTGTCGGAACTTCGGGTAAGAGCTCGCGCATAAACCATGCGGGCAGGGCAAGAATAACCCAATCCTGAGGAGCAATCTGGACAGCCCCATTGTTAAAATCCAGTTCACGCACGCAATCGCCCTCCCATAGCAAAGACCGAAGGCGCTGGTAATATTTTACATCAGTACCATGTTGACGCAGGACATTGAGGCAAGGCGTAACAAAACTCTCCGATAACCCGACTTTAGGAATAAGGGGAACGCAAGCATCTCCCCCAGCGCCAAAACTCTGGACGAGAACATTGCGCAATAAACGGGCTGATGCGATTTCCGGCTCTGTATTCAATGCGCCAATAATGAGTGGTTCCCAAAAACGGGTATAGAGATTATTTTTATTTCCGGCCAAGCCCTTGAGCGTAATATTTTTTCCGGCAAACATAACGCGCGCGGCTGACAGATAATCGGTAATCTTCGTCCCGGGAATGCGACGTTTTTTATCCAAAATCCACCAGGGAAAAGCTCCCTTGTTCATTTCGATCTTCCAACGCTCATTGTTGGTAAGGTCCATAAAGGAAAAAAATGGCTCTCCTGAGCCGCCCATCGTATTTAGCGCGCCGGTCAAATACAGATAATCCCGCACGGCTGCATTACCGGATAAAACCAGATGATTGCCGTTATCAATGCGGCAACCAAGTTCGCGGTCAAGAAAAGAACGGCATCTACCACCGGCAAATGGGGCTGCTTCATATACCGTGACTTTTTCGTTCAACAAGGAAAGCTGCAGCGCAGCTGACAACCCGGCCATACCGGCGCCAATGATGTGCACGTGCCGGGCCGTCATAGAAAAAAGCCCTTAAAAATTATGAACATTTTTTGCCATAGGGGTAGAGTCACGCGCAAGGATAGATCCCGCCAGTTTTCCTTCAGCAGACGTTCAAAAAGGGCGCCATAGAAGTCCCGCATAATGCGGGCAGGACGCATGGCAGCGGCAGGGCACTTTTTCATGAAAGAATCGGCTTGCGCAAAATGATCCTTCGCCAAATCGGCTAAATCGCGACATACAGCAGGAAGCTGAAGGAACTGAATCACTTCGCCCGGATTACGTGAAGATATGCGGTGTTTCTCTAATAGCTCTTGGGGGAGATAAAGCCGTTTACGCGCCGCGTCCTCGGATATATCGCGTAAAATATTGGTAAGCTGAAGGGCGCGCCCAAGATGATGGGCGACTTTCATGGCATCCGTACCGGAATCTCCGAAAATACAAACAGAAATTCGCCCTACAGCGCTGGCAACGCGGTCGCAGTATAAATCAAGCGTTGCAAGCGACGGTGCAACGATGGCCGCAGAATCCATTTCCATGCCGTCAATAATTTCCTGAAAATCTTTTTCGACAAGATTATATGTGCGAATAGCGGGCAAAAGGGCCGTCGTAACCGCGTCGCTGTCTTTGCCTCTGAAAACGTCGGAAATCCTGACGCGCCACGCTTGCAATTCGCCTGCGGCGATTTCTGGAGAGGGACTTTCATCCGCGATATCGTCAACCGCGCGGCAAAAACCGTAAAGCGCGTACATAGCCTCGCGCCTCTCCTTGGGAAGAACGGCCATTCCGGCGCGAAAGGACGACCGCGAAGCGGAAACCTGATTTTTAACCTGATTAATGGCTTCGGCGTAAGGCAAAAAGGTCATGACAGGGCTCTTACTATGCCGACCAAGGTTGTGTAAAAAACGGAAGATTTTCCAAGTTTTACATTATCGCGTAAAGGATCGCGCGTACGAAGCAAGGCAACCAACCGTTCTGCAAGAGCGCATATGACGGACGTCTCTGCTTTCAGACGGATATCCGGAAGAAGACGCGGAAGTTCGCGCGCATCTCGCAACATAGGTGTAAGGCGTTCAAGCATCGCGTCGAAGGTTGCGCGCAACCCATCGGAAGATTCAATATCCGAAAGATCTTCCACGCGTGCGGCATAGACGGCAAGGATATCCTGCGGAAGATAAACGCGATTTAGCAAGCGGTAATCCTCAGAGCAGTCCTGAATGTGATTGATGACTTGCAATGCGTTACAAAGAGAGTCGCTGGCTCTCCAGGCGCTTTTTCCAAAGCCGTGCAGTGCAAGCACATGCCTTCCGACCGGCGCTGCCGAAAAATTACAATAATCGATCAAATCAAACCAATCGCGATAGCGCAGTTGCACGGCATCACGTTTAAA
>CAZQOE010000165.1:0-3896 GCA_964594935.1 uncultured Rhodospirillaceae bacterium
CGAGAAAGTTAAGATCGGTCGCCAGGACCGAGACGGCGGACAGGAAAACACCGACACGGTCGAAACGCTGGCCCGCGAACGCGCCAAAAAAGTTTTCCGCGCCGAACATGCCAACGTGCAGCCTCTTTCCGGCTGTCCGATGAACGAAGCCGTTTATTTCGCCCTATTGAATCCGGGCGACGTGATTTTGGGCATGGAGCTGACGCACGGCGGGCATTTGTCGCACGGGCACCCCGTCACCAACATGGCGAAGATTTTTAAATTCGCCCGCTACCGCACCGAAATTCCTAGCGGCCTTATCGATTTGGAAAAAGTCCGCAAGGTCGCGCTCGAAACGAAACCCAAGCTCATCATCTGCGGCCATTCATCCTATCCTCGCGAATACGATTACGCCGGTTTCAGGAAAATCGCCGATGAAGTCGGCGCGTTGCTCATGGCCGACGTTAGCCATCTGGGCGGATTGATCGCAGGCGGCGCTTTGAAGAACCCGATGGACTTCGGATTCGACGTCGTGACCACGACGACGCATAAATCATTGCGCGGCCCGCGCGGCGGCATGATTTTATGCAAACAGAAGCACGCGGCGGCAGTCGACAAGTCCATATTCCCCGGCATGCAAGGAGGGCCGCATATGCACGCGATTGCGGCCATCGCCACGACGCTTAAGCTCACACAGACGGAAGATTACAAAGCCTATGCCAAGCAGGTTCTTGTGAACGCGCAAGTGTTTGCGAAAGAACTTATCGCGGGCGGCGCGCATCTGGTCACGGGCGGAACCGAAAATCATTTGCTCGTCATCAACACGGCGACGGGCTTCGGCATCACGGGCGATATCGCGGAGAAGGCGCTCGACCGCGTCGGCATTACGCTCAATAAGAATGTTATTCCCGACGATCCGAATCCGCCGATGAAGCCCAGCGGCATCCGTTTCGGCACGCCCGCCGCGACGTCGCGCGGCATGAAGGAACCGGAAATGAAGCAACTCGCCAACATCATGCTTCAGGTTTTGCGCAATCCGAGCGACGACGCCCTGCTCGCCAAACTGCGCGAAGAAACCCGCGTGATGTGTAAACGCTTTGCCGTTCCCGGACTCGAAACAACCAAAGCAAAATAAAATTCCGCGCAAAGGTTCTTCCAACGCGCGGAAATGATTCAATAAACGCGCGGAAGAATCTTCGACAAATTATTCCGCAAAATATTTAACAACCATTGTTGTTGCGAAACGATGTGTGACTCGAACATCACAACGTACGAGATAAGCTAAAATTTGATTCATCTTTGTGAATTTCTCCTTAACCGAAAGGTGTTCGTCGGCTAGAAGATTCACACGCTAAGTTAAGTCAGATGCTTCTTAAGTCGCCTCCGTATCGTCGAATCGAATCCTTAAACTTTCATCGCGGAGTCTGTCTGTTGAATTTAAAAGCCGCCCCTCGCCGGAAGCTCTTGATGGTCGCCTCCCTTCTCTTGCGGAGCCGCGTATGAACTTGCGCCTCACCGCAGCCAACACCAACGACGCTTCGATGAAAGCTCCGCCAGCTTCGGCGCGCAGCCCTCTTTTGCTCGAATGGCTCACGCGCCTGACGCGCCCGGGGTTTTCTCTCGATCTTATTTCCCATCCGCTCGACCGGAGGGGAACGGCCGCCAATAAAGAACCGCATATCGACGACTGGAACACCATCCTGCACATCTGCGGTTACAACGCGTCGGACTTTTTCGACGCGGGGACGCTGTTGCCGCTGACTTCGGCCGAGATCGATTATTTCCGGCGCAATCATCGCGGGACGGAAAACCACGTGAGCCGCGATTTTCTGACGGCGCAAACCGACTTGCCGTCTCCCCTTGCCGAACTGTACGGGCTTTACCGCCACCGCGCGCGCATCGACGCCGAAGCGGCGTTATGGGTCGCGCAATCGACGAATTCCGTCCGCGTCGCCTCCGTCATGGCCGATTTGCTTGCCATCGGCGCCTTCGCCAACGGCCTTGAGTACGTCAGCTATATGAGCGTGACGTATTCCGTTCCCTGCGCCTTCGACACGTCGGCGGAAATCGACCACGCCAACGAAGAAGCGGCACGGCGGCTTGCCTTGCCGCCTGATCATCCGTCGCATCTGTTGAAGCTGAAGCCCGACGAGCTTGGGGTTCTTGCCGCTTCGGTCGCCGAAAGAAACGCCTTATCGCCCGCCGATTTCCTCGAAAAGGCCAATCTGCTGGCCGAAGCGCGGCAGGACGTTACGCGCTTGCCCAAAAAACTTCATTTCTCGACCGTCGTCGTCGAGCACGATTTACCGATGCAGGCCCTGTGGACGGAGCGCTTGGTTAACGCGTACCTCCACCTTTTCCCCGAATGGGTTCTGCCTTTGCCGGAAGTTCAGGCCGGGTTAAGCTGACGCACACTCAACGCGCAAGCAGTCAATCACCTTCATTCTCTACGCAAATCCCATTCTTCATTAATAATTCGGCGGTTAATCCGTTTCCGGACACTAGTTTTCCAGAAAATGTTCCATCATAAACAAGACCTTTTCCACAAGATGGGCTGTTCGATTTTAATATCGCCTTTTTAATACCCATCACCCTACATATAGCCAACGTGAGCTGTGCTCCCAGTAAAAACTCTTTTGTATAATCTCTCCCGTTTTTACTGATTGTCCTTTTGTTTCCTTTTTCATCAACAGTAATCTCACAACTCGCTCGCGGAGTTGTGAGACCACCAAGTTGTTCTGGGCATATAGGTATTGCTTTTCCTGCATTGACAAGTTTTTGTACTTTCTCGTTTTTGCTGTTACAGGAATCATACCTGCAGTTACAACCTGAAAGACATGCGCTGACCAAATACATGGATTACATCCCTCATCCAATCGGCGGTTAATTTACATTCAGATATAAACCATCTTATTCCGCTTTGTTATTTAGGCTGACTTGGGGATATTGTTCTGCCCCTTTGTTTAACAATCTCGGGTCTTATACCTAAATTAGAGTGCATCGCAATATAACTTTCGACATCTTCCTTCTTTCTCTGCAGGTAGTCGCTAACATCGGCTTCATTAACTTCCATCGCACGTTCTTCAAAAAGACAATTACAATCCAAACTTCTCGTGGGAACGCCAAGAGTAACTGCCAAAAATTTTACCTTCTCCTTATCATTCAAAGCATAAAGGGGGCTGTGGTGTTCAATCCCGTAATCAGAACACATTGAATCCACAAAATTAATATAGGCATTAGTTTGTTCTGGATAGAACGCTTGGGCTTTGACAAATCCATCCAACAAAGCATCAATTCCCTGCTCTTTCGCATATACAATCGCGACTGCAAGCATGCTAATTTTGCAACCGAGACATGAATAATCCACTCCATACTTCTTGATATCTTCTGGCAGTTTTCTTATTGCTATATCACGATAAAGGGCTTGGGCTGATAAATGTGCATGGTTAGTAATCTTGCCTGGCGTCTTTAAAGCAGCCAGGTAGTTTACAGCTGTGTTAGCAATATCTTTGTTGGTCTGGGCACCGTTATCAATCGTTATTAGCGTAATGTCGTACCCCATATTTAATAAAGCCGCCGCCACGGTTTGAGAATCCAACCCTCCGGAATAGAAAAGGCCGATTTTTTTGGCTTCGAGTTTTGGAAAATTATTCAAACAAACTGCAATTTCTTGAATTTTACCCATTTGTTTCTCCCTATATGTTTGTGCAATGAAATAAAGATGGTCTGTATATTTAACGACCTCATATTTCTACTCTTTTCAGTAAAGAGTGGTCATATTGACCAGAAAATTTTGGGAAATCAATTTATAAAAACATATATTTTAACCATCCGGTCTGTATTTTTTCGTAACTTGAAAATTCGGATTCGACAGAAATGATTGTTTTGCTTATGTTCACGTCGTTCATTTTTTAACC
>CAZQOE010000166.1:0-3891 GCA_964594935.1 uncultured Rhodospirillaceae bacterium
GGATTGAACCTGTGACCCCTACCATGTCAAGGTAGTGCTCTCCCGCTGAGCTATGTGCCCCACTAGATCAATTTCGCAGCTTGGGCTTCCGCCTTCGCCAAGGCTTCGGCGGACAAGGCAAATCGCGCAATCTGCAAAATCAGGCTATCAGGTTGCAGGGTTTTAAGGTTTTGCCGCAATAAGGGCAAGAAGAAAAATAGGCCCTATATTTTCAGTCGCTTACGCGCGGCTTGCAAATGCTTCAACCATGCGTCCTGCAGCTTCCAATTCCCCCGTAAAATAAAGCTCGGATGATAGGTGGGGATAACCTCGACCGAGGGCAAAAGGCGGCAGGGCAGGGGCGTTCCGACCTTTTCCAAAAGCCCGCTTTCGCCCGTCAGCGCCCATAAAGGCGTGCGCCCGAGCGCGACGATAATTGCCGGTTTTTTCTGCGCCAAAACGTCGCGCAGATGGTCGATTTCTTCGGCATACGCGGCGCGGCAAAAGGCGCTGCCGAATTTTCCGTAATTTTCGGCGAGTTCGAAACCTTCCGTTTTTGCCGCGCGGCGCGAGGCGAAAAAGGTGTCGATTTTATTCTTGGGCGGCTGAAAGCGAAAAACGTTTGCGATCAGAGTCTGTTCGCGAACAATTTCCGCCTGCTCCAGCATTTTATCCAACAACTGCCCGCTGCGCCCGACGAATGGCCTGCCAAGACGCGCTTCTTCCGCACCGGGGGCTTCGCCGACAAGCACAAGCCCGTTCCATTCCTTTATGGGGAAGGCGTAATCCGCAAAAGGCAATTTCTGCGCCTGCGGCGATTCCGAAAAAGCGAAAGCGGTTTGCATCAAGCCCTGAACGTCAAGACTTGATAATACCCGCCGAAAATTTTCTTGCGGTTGACAAGATGCTTTACAAACCGTTCGGGCAACCATGCGCCAATGTCGTCATGCTTCCAGATATCGGGGGCAAACGGTTCCAGAAAGGCGAGGAAAGGCAGGTAGATATAGCGCAACGGGTGCCACCACGCGGGCTTCGAAAATTCGACGACCAAAATGGTTCCGCCGACCTTCACGACGCGGAAAGCTTCGCTAAAGGCTTTTTCGCGCGCGTCGCGAGGTAATTCGTGCGGCAAAAAGAACATCAAAACGCGGTCGTACGTCGCGTTCGGCAGCGAAAGAGCGGTCGCGTCCATGTTCAAAAGCCTGACCCTGTTCGGCTTCGGCAATTTGCGGCCCAGATTTTCAAGCTGCGGCTTTACGACATCCACGACGTCCAACGATCCGCCCGACGCGTCAATCCGCTGATACATGCGCGGCGTCAAAGCGCCGTAGGCGCACGACAACTGGATCGTGCGACCGGGAAGATGTTCGCCAAAGGCGGCCAACGCCTCGTCGCGCAGCTTCCTGTAATGAAACCACAGGATAAGGTTGATCAGCCATTCGCGTTCCCAGAATTTGATTGCCTGCGGGCGGACATACGCCCACCAATAATGTTTTTCGACGTAGTCGGGAACTTTGACGTTCGGGGAAACGATGATTTCTTGAGTATTTTCTGGAGGCATTGGAAAACCCCTTGGCTGGCGAACAAAAAGAACGGCGGGATTGGATAGCATGAGTCGCGGGAAAGAGTCTTTTGCGATTATTTTTTGCCGATAAGCCGCGCCAATTCGCTTCTTATGCGCGTTATGACGCCGTCCCAATCCGCGCTTTTATTCTGGCGGAACAGGCGCATCGAAGGGTACCACGGGCTGTCCTCGCGTTCGGTCAGCCATCGCCAATCGGGGGCGAAGGGCAGAAGCGTCCAGACTTTTTTGCCCATACCGCCTGCCAAATGCGCCATCGCCGTGTCGCAGGTGATGATTAAATCCATCTGGGCGACAAATTGCGCCGTCGCGTAAAAATCCGTCAGCTTTTCCGACAAATCGATAATGGAATGTTGCGCCAGTATCTCGGCATCGCCGGGTCTCAGGTCGCGGGTGAAATTATAAAATGTCGCGTCCGTCTGGCCGAACAGTTTGGAAAATATCGCCAGAGGAACGCTGCGCCGCCTGTCGTTGCCGAAATCTTTCTTCCCGGCCCACACGACGCCGATTTTCAGGCCTTTTGCGTAAGACAGTTTTGTGGCGTCGTCGGGAAGGGGCGACGGCAGATAGGTGGCGGATGGAATTGTCGTTGTTTCCGTTTCCAGCCAGAAAGGCAGGTCGAAAAGCGACGTCTGATAATCAAAACCGCCTTGCGCCGCCGGCGCTTCGGTCAAAATCCCGTCGGCAAGGTTCGCCGTTCGCAGCAATTTTGCGAGGCTTTCATGCGCCAAAAGAACGACATGCGCGCCTTTCGCTTTCAATGCGGGCGCAAACCGGCACAGCATCAAAACGTCGCCGAACCCTTGCTCGCCGACGACAAGAATTTTTTTGCCTTGCAATTTTTCCCCGTTCCAAATCGGGCGCGGGAAAACAAGGCGCTGGGTCCGCCCCGTTTTTTTGAATCTTGCGCGGTAATGGGCGAAGCCCCGCCGAAAATCGCCGCGCAACAATTCCAGCAACGCCAGATTCCAATGACGGACGCTGTATTCATCCTCGCCGACGATGCGGTCGTCTTCGTCCGCTATGGCGCTGCCTTCGATCTCCATGCTTTTGCGGTATGTTTTCGCGGCCTCGTCAAGGCGGCCCAATTTTTGGTACGCATGCGCCAGCATATCCCACGCTTCGATGAAATCGGGCTTGATTTCTATCGCCCGCAAAAGCGGGTTGATGGAGTCTTCTTCTTTATCCAAAGAATCCAAGGCAAGGGCCAACGCAATAAGGCCCCCAAGATCGTCCGGTTTCAGGTGCAAGGCTTCTTCGGCCGCATTTCTTGCGTTTTCATAGTCGTCAATTCTGAAAGAAATTTCGCTAAGTTTCACCCACGCAGCGCCGAAATCCGGCTTGATTTGCGTAACCCGCCGCAAATGTTCGGCGGCGTCGGAAAGCCTGTCCTGTTTTTCAAGAAGCAACGCAAGCCTGTAATGCGCGTCGGCGAAATCAGGCTGATGCGCCAAAGCTTCGCAAAAGGCTTTTTCAGCGCGCGTGAATTCGCCCATATCGAAAAGAACGTTGCCGAGGAAAAAGCGGAACAAGGGAGCCTTGGGATCGATATCGATGGCATATTCAAGAAGGGGGAGAGCTTCTTCAAACGCTTTGCGTCCGGCCAACAAAACGCCCAACAGCGCCGCCGCGTCGGCCTGCTGCGGTTCCGCGTCAAGAATGGAGCGATAAAGGCGTTCGGCTTCCGCCAAGCGGCCCTGGCTGTGCGACGCAGTAGCTTGATCAAGGAGATTGGGCATCCCCCAAACTTAAGCACGTTTTGAAAAAGAGCTAAAGCTTTTCGATAACCTTCGCCAATTCAGCCTCTGCGGTTTCCGTTTCTTTCTGCAAAGCGGCGTAGGCCGCGTTCAATTTTTTAAGTCTTTCCGAATCGGCGTGACCGTCGAAACACTCGGCAATCTCGCCTTCCAGATTATGCTTGCGTTGCGTCAGGTCGGCGAGGATGCGTTCGCATTTTTCAGCCTCTTTTTGCGCGTCGCCGGCAGAGGGCTCGTCTTGAATCTTCGGGTTGCGTGTTGCCTGTTTCTGGTTTTTACGTTCGATGTTCCTTTGGCGGATGACCAGTTTACGATAAGCGTCAAGATCGTCGTCAAAAGGCACGCATTTGCCCTCCGCCACAAGCCACAACTGATCGGCGACGCATTTGACGAGATGCGGGTCGTGGCTCACGAGAATAACGACCCCGCTGTAATCGTTCAACGCCCGCATCAGGGCCTCGCGCGCGTCAATGTCCAAATGGTTCGTCGGTTCGTCAAGCAGCATGATGTGTGGTGCGTCGAAGCTCATCAGGCAAAACAACAGGCGCGCTTTTTCGCCGCCGGAAAGTTCGC
>CAZQOE010000167.1:0-3857 GCA_964594935.1 uncultured Rhodospirillaceae bacterium
ACATGGACCTTCAGCGGGTCGCCGACAGAGACGACGTCCGACGGCTGACGGATGGCAGGGCCGAATTTGTTGTTCGCAAGTTCCTTGCGCGCCCAGCTTATCTCCGCCCACGGAATGCGGCCCCGCTTGTTGTCGGCAAACGCAATCAACGCTTCGGTGGTCTTCAGGCCCGAAACGACGGCCTTTTGCCATGACTCCGCGCCCGCGGGAACGGGGATTTCTTTCAGTTTTGCCTGCCAATCGGCGGAATCTTCCATATGCGCCACGGGCCCCCGCCACCCGCGCGCCTTGCGATCGTAAGCGATCAGCCCGTCATGCAGGGCCTTTGTCGCCGCGTTCTGCAGCTTGGGCTCAAGGCTCGTCTTGACGGCAAGGCCGCCTTCCAGAACCTGCTGTTCGCCGAAACGTTCGACCAGCTGGCGGCGGACTTCTTCGGCAAAATAATCCGCGGTGACGCTTTGGTCCTCGTCGCGCATGCGCGTCTCAAGCGGCTCTTTGGCCGCCTGTTCGGCCTCGGCTTCTGTAATGCGACCGCTGTCTTCCATGCGCTCGATGACCCAGTTGCGGCGGGCGACGGCGGCTTCGTGCGCGCGCACCGGATGAT
Organism: uncultured Rhodospirillaceae bacterium; assembly: GCA_964594935.1. Taxonomy (GTDB): domain Bacteria; phylum Pseudomonadota; class Alphaproteobacteria; order UBA9219; family UBA9219; genus CAIXLI01. The sequence goes on from CAZQOE010000167.1 coordinate 605, forward strand.
AATTGTTCGGCGCCTTGGGCAGAGCCGCAAGATAGGCCGCTTCGGGGATCGTCAGCTCGTCCAAAGATTTGTTGAAATAGTTGAGCGCGGCGGCGGCGATGCCGTACGAGCGGTTGCCGAGAAAAATCTGGTTGAGATAAATTTCGAGAATGCGGTCTTTGGTCAATGCCCGTTCAAGCCGGGTCGCCAAAATCATCTCGCGGATTTTGCGCGCGATCGAAACCTCGTTCGTCAGCAGCATATTCTTGGCGACCTGCTGCGTGATGGTGGACGCGCCCATCGGGTGCTTTTCGCGCCCGATATTGGACAGGTTGATGAACGCCGCGCGCACGATGCCCGCGTAATCGATGCCCTTGTGCTCGTAGAAATTGGTGTCTTCAGCAGATAAAAACGCGTCGATCACGCGCGCCGGAATTTTGTCGAAAGAAACAAAAACGCGACGTTCGGAAGCGACCACGGCCATCATGCGCCCGTCGTCGGCGTAAATGCGGCTTAGGGTCGGCGGTTGATAGTCCTTGAGGTATTGGTATTCGGGCAAGTCTTTGCTGTAATGGGAAAATAGCGCCGTCAAAACGACAGCCCCCACGCCCGCGGCAAGCAGCATCAACGAGAAAATGGCGGTAAGAAAGCGCATGGAGACCTGGAAAACCCCAAAGAAGAGCCCCCTTTTAGCGCGAATTTGCAGCCGAGGGAAGAAATTACCCGTTCCGTTACAAAACTAATCGGGCTTCGTCAACATCCGGCAAGTCATTTTCAAAAAGAACAACGTCCGAAGACGTCATCTTTTCGTTAAGCCACGCCCGCGCTTCCGCAAAGCTTGGAACAAAGAGGATTTCCTTGCCTGTCGCGCATGACCGAAAACCTTCGGCAAAAGCCGGGATTTTGTCCGAGCGCACGACAATGACGACATCGGCATTTTGCGCCGCTCTTATGCCAAGCATTTGGTGTATTTCGTCGTTTTTTTCTCCCAGTTCGACGATGCCGGGCGTCACGAGGATGCGTCGAAATTTCTTTTTGGCTGCCAAGAGAGTCAAAAGATTCAGCGCCGCATCAAAACCGCGCGGGTTTGAGTTATAGGCGTCATCGATTATGACCGCGCCGCTTGGGTCCGTTTTCACCTCAAGCCTGTGCGGAATCTGGGAAACGGTCCGCATTGCCGCAACCACTCGGTCCGGCGCTATCCCGCAAACAACAGCCGCGGCAAATGCAACGGCCATATTGTTCGCATGCGCCATCCCGTGCAGGGGCGCAAAAAGAACGTGGTCCTGATTTTGCCATTTGACCGACACCGTCAGACCTTCAGCAGCCTGTTCAACATTGCCGATAATCAGGTCGGCGGCAAAACCGCGTCCGCAGACGAGAAAAGCCTTCCTGTTTTTCGCGACGAAATCCCTTGCGTATTCCTGTTCTAAAACGTCTTCATGAACAATCATTCGTCCGCCGTTTTGCGATACGACCGCTTCGGCAAGCTCGAATTTCGCGCGCGCAACCGAGTCCAACGTCTTAAAACGCTCGTAATGCGCCTCACCTAGCGCCGTAACAATTCCGATGCGCGGAGGAGTAAGTCGGCACAGTTTTTTGATGGATCCCTGTCCGTAGGCTCCCATCTCTACAAGAAAATAGCGGATATCGGGTTTTAAATCTTCGCGAATGACGCGTGAAATCCCCATAAGCGTATTGACGCTGCCGGGCGTGAAAAGCGTTGGCGCGTTTAGTTCCAAAATATGGCCAAGAATATGTTTAACCGACGTTTTGCCGAAAGATCCCGTAATACCGATAACCATGGGATTTAGCCGAGCCAATATTGACGAGGCTTCGTTCATTATTCTTTTTTGTATGGCGTTTTCAATCGGCATCAAAAAAACGTTTGCCAGCGCCAACGACAGCGGAATCATTTGCACCGCAAGAATCCAGAACACGAAATTATTCGTCCCCGCAATTCCAGCCCCCGCAATCAGGCAAAGGCCTAACGCTACGCCTAAAACACGTTTGGCACGGTTTGTTATTACCAGTTTCTTCTTGGCTGTTTTTCGAGGATCCTTTTCAAAAGACCCAAAAAAGACAAAGACAACGGAAACAAGAAGCGCCGTCGCCTGTGCAGGAATGAAAGGAAATGCGCCGGATAAAACCAGAAAAAGAGCTAAAAGCGCTAACGACAATCGTTTATCGAAGGAGCGCGTTTTCGCAACCCAGACCAGAAAACGAGTTGGCTTGTATTCTTCCTGATGAAAAATATGCAGGTAGCGCAACGAACGCCGAAACGCAAAAAAAGCGTAAGCTACCAATGATAAAAGCCCCGCAAAAAGGCTCATTTCGGCTCTCCCATAAAATCAGCCAAACGTTTAATCACAACATGTCTTCCTTCGCCAAGAAGAGAATAATGATCTTGTTCATCAAGGAGCGTTAGCTTGGCGTGTGGAATTAGTTTTTCCAGCCTTTCGCCGATCTCGGGCGGCGTTTCGGTATCGCTGGTCCCGTAGATAAGGCGTACGGGGCATTTTATGCGCCGCGCTTCTTCGGACAAATTTTCAGAAATGATTTTGACGAAGACGGCGCGCATGGCACCCGCAGACCGGTAATCGGGACTTCCGAACTTCGAACGCAGGGCCTCAACGCTAACGCCCAACAAAGGGGCCAAATACTTCAGCGTCTTAAAGACATCAACCCGGATTGCCATAACCAACTTTTTCAAAAGGCTGCGGTTGCGCGGCAAGCCGGCCGAGGCGATAAGAAAAAGCCCATCGACCAAATCAGGATGCCTTGAGGCCATCTGAATGCCGATGCGGCCGCCGTAGGAATGACCGACGTATATGATCTTCTTCACGTTCCGGTAGGGCCGGACGATTTCCGCGAGAGCGTCGGCCACTTCCGCCGTTCCCCATTCAAGAGGCGGAGCTGGCGACGCTCCAAAACCGGGAAAATCGACGAGCATGTGAGCGGCGCGGCCAGAAAGAGCCTCGGCAAAAGGTTTAAACGCGTTCCTATCTCTTCCCCAGCCATGGCCCCAGACGACAAGACATTTCGCTTGATCGAGAGGTTTTCCAAACGGTTCAAAAGCTATTTTTTTTTCGTCGTTCAAAAGACCTCGCTATTTGGTCTCTCCGGAGACTCGATATAGCCATACCAAGCTTTCTGCGGAGCACTAGGCCGCCCAAGCATTTTTGAATGCAGGACATACATCTGATCGCCATAATCAAAATGCCAAAATTCAAAGTGGTAATTCATCAAACCTTCCTGTGTCATGGCCCAATGC
>CAZQOE010000168.1:0-3851 GCA_964594935.1 uncultured Rhodospirillaceae bacterium
TTAACAGCGGGAAGGGCTTTAAAATGGGCCTAAAATTGGCTTTAACCTATTGTTTATGATATTTTTCTATTCTGTCTTTCTTGTTTTAAAACGTTAACGAGTTGGCGTCCATGATCCGTATTGCCCCTTCGATCCTTTCGGCAGATTTTTCCAAACTCGGCGAAGAAGTTCGCGCCATCGACGCCGCCGGAGCCGACTACATTCACATCGACGTCATGGATGGCCATTTTGTCCCAAACATCACCATCGGCCCCAGCGTCGTGAAAGCTTTGCGCGATTGCACCAATAAAACATTCGACGTTCATTTGATGATTTCGCCCGTCGACGCATTTTTGCACGACTTTGCCGTAGCGGGCGCCGACATCATCACCGTTCATCCCGAAGCGGGCCCGCATTTGCACCGCACGCTGGCCCAGATAAGGACGATGGGAAAAAAAGCGGGCGTCGCCTTGAATCCCGCCACGCCTCTTGCGGCGCTTGAAAACGTCTGGAGCGATGTCGATCTTATTCTCGTCATGACGGTCAATCCGGGTTTCGGCGGACAGGCCTTTATCGACTCGCAGCTCGATAAAATCCACGCCATCAGAAAACGCATCGACGCCATTGGCAAGCCTATCGACCTTGAAGTTGACGGGGGCATCGACCCCAAAACCGCCAAGCAGGTCATTGCTTCGGGCGGCGACGTATTGGTAGCGGGCACCGCTACGTTCAAGGGCGGCCCTTCGCATTATGCATCGAATATCGCGGCTTTGCGCGGTTCTCTTTGAGTTTAGGGGATAACGATAGATGACTCCTGCAGTCAAGCTCATGGGAAAGGTCAAACGCGGCGTTCAAAACGTCGCCTATGGGAATCCGCTTTATCAAAAAATTCTGGCGGCGGGCGATACGCCTGCGCAGCTTCATTTTACGCCTTCGGACCCTTGGCCCGGCGACGCCAACGCAGGCATGGCTTTGCTGACGGAACAAACGTCGATGTTCAATTTGGCCGAAGACTCTTCGGTACATAACGCGGCCCCTACCCTTCGCAATTTGCGCGCCGTCGGCACGGACGCCGCGCGTGACATGTGCGTGCGCCTTATCGACAACTGGCTTGAGCAATTCGACGGCTGGCACGAGGACGAGTGGATGCCGGAAAATCTCGGTGCGCGCATCGCGGCGTGGATCGGGTTTTACGAATTCTATGCGCCCGTCGCGCCCGCAGATTTTACGCAACAACTCGTCACGAGCCTGCACCGGCAATGGCGGCATCTGGAACGTACGATTTCGACCTCGCTTAAAGGCATCGAGGCCGTTCAGGCCGCGCGGGGATTGATTTACGGCGGGTTGAATTTTCCGGACGGCGACGGCGCGATGGGCCTTGCGTGCGACCTTTTGCAGCGGCAGTTGGCAGCCGAAATTCTGCCGGACGGGGGGCATATTTCACGCAATCCTTCGGCGCAGCTTCATATTTTGAGGCATCTTGTCGATATTCGCAATGTTCTGGAAATGGCGGGTATTCATATGCCTGCGTCCATCGGTTCGGGGCTAGCCGCGCTTATTCCCGGGCTTAAATTTTACAGGCACGGCGACGGAGGCTTGGCGTTGTTCCACGGCGCGGTCGAAGAAACGCCATTGATGATCGATTCCGTTTTGACACAAGCCGTTGTGCGCGGCCGCATCTTGCGCCGCTTGCCGGAGACCGGTTACGAAAGAATTATCGCGGGACGCAGCCTTCTTTTGGCCGACGTCGCGGCTCCACCCTCTCCGGCTCATGGAAAACAGGGCCATGCAGGGTTGCTGAGTTTCGAATTCAGCGTCGGGCGCGAACGCCTTATTGTCAATTGCGGCGCCGTGCCTCATGGCTCTGCTGATTGGCGGGCCGCCTGCGCTTCGACAGCCGCGCATTCGACATTGACCATCGACGATACCAACGCCTGCACTATCGGCGACGACGGCGGCGTCATGAATCATGTTCAGACTTCTTCCCAACGCTATGAGGAAAACGGGAGCCAGATACTCGAAATGGCGCACAACGGCTACTATTCGCGCTTCGGATTGACCCATACCCGTGTCCTGAGGCTTTCCACGGACGGGGAAACTTTAACAGGGCGCGAACTGCTGCAAGGCCGCAAGCGGCGCGACTTTACGTTACGCTGGCATTTACATCCTACCGTTCAGGTTTCGTTGTCCCATGGAGGTCATACCGCTTTGTTGCGCACGCCTTCTGGAAATGGCTGGAGATTGAGGGTAGAAAAGGGAGAGCTTGGTTTGGAATCCAGCATTTATTGCGGGAGCGCTGCGCCGCGCCGTACCATGCAGATCAAAACTTCTGGTGCGACCGACTCCACCGACACAGTCATCATTTGGAGTCTTGCGAGAGAAAGAAAAGGCTAAGCCCGACCGACAACAGCCTCTTTCAAGCAGGAGTCTTATGTCGGGCCTTTGTCGTTGCCTTTTATCGCTGGCTTGCGATGCCCCGTATGACGGTGCGGCGTTTCTTTCGTTATTTTTTCAGTCACCGCCATTATCAAACTTTTATCCGTGATTGTTGTGCCTAAATGCCTTTTCGTATTTACGATATTCATAACGGTTTGCTGGTATTCAACGTTGACAGACACTTCATTCTTCGTTTCGTCTTTAGGCAATTCGGCATTGGGGGCGTTTTTTTTCAACCGTGTCATGCGAGCCTCCTTTCTGTCTAAATTCTTTCCTTACTTTCTGCGAGCATTATACCAAAAATTTATACTTTCGTCCGGAAGCAAACATGCGCTGCAACACATTCATCATAAAAAGACATACTTCTTAAGAGCCAAACATTGACTTGTTGCCTAAAAATTGGTTGTCTTACCTGCTTTCCTCAAATGAATCGGAGATCCCATGCATAAAGCCGTTCTGTTTTTTGCTGTCACCCTTATCGGCCTTCTTCCCTGTTCCGGTTTTGCAGCTGATGCCCCAGCTGGTTCTACGGCAACGGTCCCCGTGGCAGCGCCGAAGCCCCAAGCTGCGGCCGTCAGCAGCTTTTCCGACGCCCAGCGCACGGAAATCGAAGAAATTATTAAGGATTATCTTGGCGATAAGCATCCTGAAGTCATGGCTCAGGGATTACAGCTTTTGCAACAGCGCGAACAAGCGGCAGCCGACGCTAAAACAAAGGAAAAGATCGCCAGCGAAAAAGACAAGCTTTTCAACGATCCGGCGACTCCATTTGCCGGCAACCCGAAAGCCAGCGTTACCGTCCTTGAGTTCTATGACTATCAATGCGGCTACTGCAAAATGGCCGAGGATGCCGTCGAGCGCATCTTGAAAGACGATAAAGACGTCAAGTTCGTTTACAAGAATTTCCCGATCCTCGGGCCCATTTCGATGGAAGCGGCCAAGGCGGGCTTGGCCAGCGTCAAGCAAGGCAAGTTTCAGGCCTTTCATAGCGCCCTTATGAACAAAAAAGAGCATCTGACCAGCGACCTTATTTACCAGATCGCCAAGGAAGCAGGTCTTGACGTCGAAAAACTGAAAAAGGACATGACCGATCCTTCAATCGACGCGACGATTACCGCCAGCTCCAAGTTGGGACAGGACTTGGGCGTTCATGGCACGCCTTTCTTCATCGTCAATAGCGCCTCGTTCCCCGGCGTCATGAAGTATGAGCAATTGAAAGACGCGGTTAACGAAGCGCGCACGAAGAAATAAGAATCCCTAATCGCGACAACATAGGTTGATAGGATGGCAAAACCCGTTCTGGTTCTTAACGGCCCGAATCTTAATATGCTTGGAGTTCGGGAGCCCGATGTGTACGGCACAGCGACACTTAAGGACGTCGAGGCTTTATGCGCTAGAACGGCTGAAGGGTTTGGCCTTGCGGTCGATTGCCGTCA
>CAZQOE010000169.1:0-2018 GCA_964594935.1 uncultured Rhodospirillaceae bacterium
CTCCGGGCAGCTCGAGGAGCTGGGCGTCGGCGTCATCGACCGCGCCGCGCGCCTTTTAGGCCAGAACTACGGCGATATCCGCACCGGCATGGGCACCGACGTACACAAGCTGGTGCCCGGCGACAAAATTATCCTTTGCGGCGTGACCATTCCGCACAAATTCAGGTGCGAAGGCCATTCCGACGCCGACGTCGGCCTTCACGCGTTGGTCGATGCTCTTTTGGGCGCCATGAGCGCGGGCGACATCGGCAAGCACTTTCCGCCATCCGACCCTCAATGGAAAGGCAAGGACAGCGCGCACTTCGTCCGCCACGCCGTCGGTATGGTGTCGGAGCGAGGCGGCATTATCTCGAACGTTGACATCACGTTTTTGTGCGAAGCGCCGCGCATCGGCCCGCATCGCGATGCCATGGTCAAGCGCGTGGCGGAATTGCTTGAAATCGACCCTTCGCGTGTCAGCGTCAAGGCAACGACGACCGAAGAGATGGGCTTTACAGGCCGTGGAGAAGGCATAACAGCACAAGCCATCGCAACATTGCGTTTTCCGGGATAATGATGGTCACCCCTCCCGTTATACTGTTGGTCGAACCCCAACTCGTCGAAAACATCGGGATGACAGCCCGCGCCATGATGAACACGGGGTTAAAGGAGCTTCGCCTCGTCAATCCGCGCGACCCGTGGCCTTTGGAAGAGATTCATCAAAAACGCATGGCAGCGGCGTCCAGCGGCGCGGATGAAGTTTTGAAAAACGCCAAAATATTCGCGACGTTGGAAGAAGCCATCGCGGACCTGAATTACATCTACGCGACAAGCGCGCGCACGCACGACATGGTCAACCGCATCATGACGCCACGCGCGGCGGTCCCCGAAATGATTACACGTTCCCAAAACGGCGAAAAAGTCGGCGTGATGTTCGGGCGCGAACGGACGGGGCTAATCAACGACTACATCGTCATGGCGAACGCCAAGATCACCATTCCTTTAAACCCCGAATTTACGTCCCTTAACCTCGCGCAATCGGTTTTGCTGATCGGCTACGAATGGTATCAGGCGCAGGATCAGACTCCGACCGACGTCCTTCACAACGGCAGCAGCGTCCCCGCCACGCGCGAAGAATACCTTAATTTCTTCAAGCGGCTCGAAGCCTCGTTGGACGAAGCCGGATTTTTTGTTGCCGAGGATATGCGCCCGACGATGACGCGCAGTTTGCAAAACACGTTGCAGCGCGCCGCCATGACCGAGCAAGAAATCCGCACATGGCATGGCGTCTTGTCGGCGCTTATCGGCATTCCTAAACGCGGAAAACAAAAGGACTAAATCATGGCGCAATGGGCATTAGTTACTGGCGCCGGAAAACGCATCGGACGTGAAATCGCGCTCGACCTCGCGGCGCACGGATGGGATATCGTCGTGCATTACCATCGCTCGGCCAAGGAAGCGGAACAACTGGCAAATGAAATTCAGGATATGGGCCAACTGGCCTGCCTTGCCGAAATCGACCTTGCCGATGCCGCCTCGACGGAAAAAATAATCCCCTCTTTGACCAAAGAACTCGGCGCGATTAATGCGCTTGTCAACAATGCAGCTTTATTCGAACCCGATATAACGGACCCCGACGGATCGCGCCATTGGGCCGTTAACGCCGATGCGCCCCGCATCCTCGGCAAAGCCTTTCGCGATTGCCTGCCCAAAGGAGAGCGTGGGATTATCATCAACTTACTGGACGCCACGCCCATGCCAGACAACTTCTCAGCGTATGACAAAAGCAAAAAGTTTCTCTCCAAAATGACCCTGAATATGGCCAAGTCTTTCGGCCCCAGAATTCGGGTCAACGGCGTAGCCCCTTTATATGTTTTGCCCAGCGCGCGCCAAAGCGAAGAAAATTTCCGAAAACTGGCAGGCAATAAAATTGTTTCCCCGAAAAAGGTTGCCGAAGCCGTCCGGCAGCTTATCGAAACGCCTGCGGCGACTGGGGAAATCGTAACCGTTAGTTAATATTTTTTGCCCCAATCTTGCCA
>CAZQOE010000169.1:2028-3831 GCA_964594935.1 uncultured Rhodospirillaceae bacterium
TCGCGAGGAGAGAATATCCGGCTTATGCGTTGTCGATCATTAGTATTTCTAAGCACGTTTATAATCGCCGCGTTCGGCGCGTCTTGTCCTGCGCACGCGGGTGATGCCACTTTTCTCGGCACGACCTTCGGCGCGATAACCGGCGGAGTCCTCGGCAGCCAGATCGGGCAAGGATCGGGACAGCTTTTGTCGACGACCCTTGGCGTGGCCATCGGTGGCACCATCGGGAACAACATCGGACAGGAAATAGACAGAGAGTCGGCGCGCTCATTTTACGCGAACCCAGGGTATTATGGTTCGACCGATTATTCCGTGCCTATCGTTTACGCGCCGTATACGCCCAATTACGTAGCCCCTCCCGCCCCGCCGCCGACATACATCGACCAGAACGCGGGAACGTATTGCCGCCCCTTCTCGCAGGAAATCCGCATCGATGGGGAGCCTGTCGAAAGCTATGGCACGGCCTGCCTGCAACCGGATGGAACCTGGCGCATCGTGCAATAAAAAGGGCCCGGAGATCAACGACCCCCGGGCCCCTCTTATTACTAACTTCCCTTACTTGCTCACTCTCAAGTTTGATAACGAGTCACCAATCGCATTAAACACACTTTCCAACTGCGACGTCGTCGGCGAGAGGAAGTAATAGTTCACCGCCGTCGCGCAATTGCTCAATAAGGTTGTGTTGATCCCGCCTGTCGTTCCCAACCCGATCGTATAGACATAGATGCCCTGGCTTTTCATCGCAGTACACAAAGCCAGCGTCTTTTGGTCAAGGTAGGTCGTGGCTAAGGACGAATTGGACGTTCCGGTCCATTTATTCCTCGCAAACCAATAGGACCCCTGTGTCGAGTTATCGATGGTGTTTTCACCGTCCGTCACAAGAACGACTGCCTTGATCATGCCTTGCGTATTATAATCTAAAGGCAACCCGTTGGCATCCATTGTACCGCCCCACAAACCGCGCCAACGCGGTGAAAGCATATTCCATCCCCACACCATGCCCTGATTGATGACGGTGTTGCCGGATGCCACCATGCTATCGATCGCATTAATAATCGTCGACTTCGTATTGGTCATCGGAGTCACGGTCTGAGCACACGTCGGGTTCTGGCGATAGGTGCTTCCGCTTTCCAAAGGCGACGCAAAAGCATAGGGCCCCGTCGCTGCGCAAGTTGTCGTGCTATAGTACGAACTTGATGGTGTACAAGTTCCTACTGTCGTTACCGTCGTACCTCCTCCGTAGCTTGTCACAGTCTTAGTATAAGAACGAAGATTAAAGAACGTATATGGATCCGAAAGTGCAGGAGGATCGTCAGTCACATCGAAACCATGATGCCGGGCATCGACGCACCCGTTCCAGCTTCCGTTCAAGGAGGCATTAACGTTTCCAACCCAATCCGTATGGGATGTTCCGATGTTCACAGCGTGCGAAAACGGAACAATGCCAATCCACAATTTGCCATTTGTCGATTCCGAGGCCCCGCCGAAGAGCGTATTCGTCAAAGCCTTCGAGGCATTTTTCAACGCCTGAATCTTCGTCATGCTGCCGCCGGCGCTCTCGCCCATCGATCCCGTGTTATCGAGAACAAAGACAAGCTCGAGACCCGTAATCGCGCGCGAAATTTCCGCATATGAAGTAATGGTAACGGTTCTCACGCCAACCACTCCCATGAAGGTCGTCGGCAAAGTTGCAGTCGCCGACAAGGTAAAGACGGTGTTATTATCGTTCGGCGTTACGGAAAAAGCCGTCAACGTCGATCCCATATAACCGTTAAAGTTGGCATCAAGATACTTCTTGAACTC
>CAZQOE010000170.1:0-3737 GCA_964594935.1 uncultured Rhodospirillaceae bacterium
GACCCGGCATGTATATTGGCGGCACGGACGAAACGGCAATGAACCATCTGGTCGCGGAAGTCCTTGACAACGGCATGGACGAAGCCGTCGCTGGATACGCCTCGTACATCGAAGTCGAATTGAAGCCCGATAATGTCGTCACCATCCGCGATAACGGGCGCGGCATTCCCGTCGATAATCATCCCAAATATCCGGGCAAGTCCGCGCTTGAAGTCATCATGACGATGCTGCACTCGGGCGGAAAATTCTCGAACAAGGTTTACGAAACATCGGGCGGGCTCCACGGCGTCGGAATCTCGGTCGTCAACGCGCTGTCCGAAGAAATGACCGTCGAAGTCGCACGCGACAAGCAACTTTATGTCCAGCATTACAGCCGCGGCGCGCCGCAGGGGAAGCTGAAGAAGGCGGGCGCGGTCAACAAGCGCGGCACGTCCATCACCTTCCGCCCCGACGTCGAGATTTTCGGCTCGAAGGCCCATTACAAGCCGTCGGCCCTTTTCCGCATGGCGCGGTCGAAGGCTTATCTGTTTCGCGGCATCGAAGTCCGATGGAATTGCGACCCCTCTCTCATCAAAGGCGAAGACAAAACGCCCGCGCAGGCCGTTTTGCATTTTCCGGGCGGGCTTTCGGACTTTCTGGCCTCGACGCTTGAAGGACGCGAGACGTTGACGCCGACGATGTTCGCGGGCGTCGCCGATTTGCCCGACAATCAGGGCAGCGTCGAATGGGCGGTCGCATGGCCCGTGGACGGCGAAGGTTTTTGCGGCTCATATTGCAATACCATCCACACGTCCCAAGGCGGCACGCATGAAAGCGGCATGAGGTCGGCCCTTTTGCGCGGTTTGCGTGCCTATGGCGAGCTTATCGGCAACCGCCGCGCCACGGCGATTACGGGCGACGAGGCTTTCGGCAACGCAGCCGTCATGCTGTCGCTGTTTATCAAAAACCCTCAATTCCAAGGCCAGACAAAAGAAAAGCTCGCGACGGCGGAGGCGCTGCGCCTTGTCGATCAGACAGTCAAGGACCACATGGATCATTGGCTTGTGGCAGACGCCATGAGCAGCAAAGGTTTGCTCGACCAGTTGATTTTCAGGGCCGAGGAACGCACGCGCGCCATGCAGGCGCGGGATTTGGCGCGAAAATCCGCGACGCGCAAACTGCGCCTTCCGGGAAAGCTGGCGGATTGCTCGCAAAGCTCAGCGCTGGATACGGAAATTTTCCTCGTCGAAGGCGATTCCGCCGGCGGTTCGGCCAAACAGGCGCGCAAGCGCGAGACGCAGGCCATTCTGCCTTTGCGCGGCAAGATTTTGAACGTCGCGAGCGCATCCGTGGACAAACTGCGGGCTAATCAGGAAATTCAGGATTTGACGCAAGCCTTAGGGTGCGGGATCGGGGCGGATTTCAAGCTCGACAAGCTGCGCTACGACCGCATCATTATCATGACGGATGCTGACGTCGACGGCGCGCATATCGCCACGCTTCTGATGACTTTTTTCTACCGCGAGATGCCGGGACTGATAACGGCGGGGCATGTGTATCTGGCGATGCCTCCTTTGTACCGGATATCCCAAGGCAACACGACCTGCTATGCCCGCGACGACGCCCATAAGGACGAATTATTAAAGTCCACCTTTAAGGGGCGCGGCAACACAGAAATCAGCCGGTTTAAAGGCCTTGGCGAGATGATGCCTTCGCAATTGCGGGAAACGACGATGGATCCCTCCACGCGTTCGCTGCTTCGCGTCGTCATTGCCGCTAAGGGCGAGGACAGCCAAGAAGAAATCAAGGAAACCGAAGACCTTGTCGAAAGACTGATGGGCCGGAAGGCCGAGCTTCGCTTCCAGTTTATCCAAGAAAACGCGCGGTTTGCACGGGACGTGGATATTTAGACCCCGCTTATTGGGGGCGAGATATAGTTAATCTCGGCGGGCATAAAGTTCGCAATCGTCCTTAAAAATATGTTATACTTCGCTCCGCGTTCTCAGCAGGAGCGATGCCGTGGCAGCTGTACAAATAGCACCCGACACCCCCCTTAAAGATCAGCAAAAATTTCTCAGGCTGATCGAGGCTACCTTTGCGAGCGCCGCAAAAAAAGCCGCTAAAAAAAACGATAATCTTGGCATTCCAACGCCCGTTGGCGTCAAGGGATCGGTGCGCTATATCCTCAACAAAAACCATTTTGGCGAACGCCCCGTCATCGTTCCGGACTTTTTAAAGAAAGGCTACGACGCGAACAAGCGGATGTGGATTGTCGGCGGCCCGAACGGCGCCGGAAAAACGACTTTTGTCGGAGAGTTTTTAAATATTCTTGGGCATACAAATCTCGTCAAACTGAACGCCGACGAAAGAACGCGTGACATTCGCCTCGTGAATCCGGAGATGTCGTTGCCTGAAGCGAATCTTCTTGCCGCGCAACAAATCGATGCCGAAGTGGTGGGCAACATCAAAACGAGCCGGTCTATTCTTGTCGAAACGGTTCTTTCGTCCGACAAATATCAAGACGATGTTTTGAAAGCTAAAGCCAAGGGTTATAAAATTGTTTTTGTATATGTTTCTCTTTGCCCGCCAGAGCTATCGCCGGCGCGAGTGAAGGTCCGCGTGAAAAAAGGCGGCCATGATGTCGATGCCGAAAAAGCGATTGACCGCCATCGCCGGTCGCATGAACAAGCCGCTTGGTTTGCCAGACAGGCCGATGCCTTTATCGCTTTTGACAATTCCGCCATAGACAGAAAGCCCCTTTTGGTCGCAGCAAAACTTATGGGCGAAGAGCTGGTTCATAAAAGAGCCAACGTTAACCCCTATTTGGACAAAGTTATCTTCGCCGCAAAAAATGCTTCTGACGCACCAACATTCGGATAATAAATTACGGCACTTAGCCTGTTTTCTTGATTAAAATTATCAGCAACAGCCGCAACCTTTCCGCGACCGATATGTTCACAAACGCCTTCAAATCCTTGTTTTTCCCGCCTTGATATGGTCACTTTACGTCACCATATATTAATTCGAGAGTGAATGATCGGAAGGATTTTTGAATGGAAAACCAACCTCCCGCCGGCGGCGCTATGTACCCCGTCTTGCCGCTTCGCGACATCGTCGTTTTTCCGCATATGGTCGTGCCCCTGTTCGTAGGGCGCGAAAAATCCGTGCGCGCGCTTGAAGACGTGATGCAGGATGACAAGCACATATTGATGCTGACCCAGAAAAATCCGACGCAGGAAGATCCGACGTCCGACGATCTATATACCGTGGGCACCATCGGCATGGTGTTACAGCTTTTGAAATTGCCTGACGGAACGGTCAAGGTTCTGGTCGAAGGAACGCATCGCGCCAAGGTCACAAAATTTGCCGAAAATCCCGGTTTCTTTCAGGCTTTTGCCGAGCCGATTGACGAGTTTATCGGCGACAGGGGCGAACTGGACGCTATCGCCCGCGCCGTCGTCGGCCAATTCGACCAATACATCCGCCTGAACAAGAAAATTACGCCCGAAGTCCTTGTGACGGTCAACCAGATCGACGAACCGGCCAAGCTTGCCGACACCATCGCCGCGCATTTGGCGCTGAAGCTTCCCGAAAAGCAGGCGTTGCTTGAAACGGCCTCGGTCAACAAGAGGCTCGAGACGATTTTCGGCTTTATGGAAGGCGAAATCGACGTTTTACAAGTCGAAAAGAAAATCCGCACGCGCGTCAAGAAGCAGATGGAGAAAACCCAGCGCGACTACTATCTGAACGAGCAAATG
>CAZQOE010000171.1:0-3695 GCA_964594935.1 uncultured Rhodospirillaceae bacterium
TCGTCGGCGCGTCGCTCAAAAGGCCTTGCGGCTCGGTAAATATCGGCTTGTTCGGCGCGTATTTCGCGTTAAAACGCCGAGCAATCACGCGCGTCAGCTCGATATGCGGCAACTGGTCTTTGCCGACGGGAACGGCCGTGGCCTTGCAGAAAAGAATGTCGGCTGCCTGATGCACGGGATAGGTATACATGCCCGCATTAATACGGGTCAGCTTCGCGGCTTCGATTTCCTCTTTCACCGTCGGATTGCGCTCTAGCTCCGAAACGCTAACGAGAGTCAAAAACGGGAGAAGAAGCTGGTTTAGTTCCGGAACGGCGCTATGCGGATAAATAAAAACGTTGCCGCTGTCGGGGTCGAGGCCCGAGGCGATGTAATCCGTCGCAAGGTTCATCGTGTATTCCGATATTTTGTCGAAGACTTCGCGGTCGGTCAAAACTTGATAATCTGCGATAAGGATGAAACTTTCGACTCCTAGTTTGGCAAGGCGCACGCGATTTTGCAGCGAGCCGAAGTAATGGCCGATGTGCAAATCGCCTGTCGGCCTGTCGCCCGTCATAACGCGGTGATTCTTCGGATTCTTCCGGATATCCGCTTCCAATTCCTTGCTGCGCTGAACAGAGGCTGCAAAGGTGTCGTATGCAATATTCTCGGACGTTTCTTGTTCGCTCATACCTAAAATCTCCAATCCATCGGAACACTATAGCATATTATTCCATTATTAATTTCTAGCCAGCATTTCCTTTATATCCGACCAGCGCGCCGCTCCTGTGATTTGCAGCGCCGCTGCGTAGGCAATGCCAGATATGCTTATCATAGCGCCCAAACCGGCGATTTTGTATACGATGCCAAGGGTCGCTATCGCATCCCATGCGAACGCGGCCGTGAAATACGCCACCACGGCCATAACGGCGGCGCTGATCGCAATTTTCAGCATTCTGGCGGGCAGGGCCTCGTCGCCAATCGGCATTTTCTTGCGGCGCATGGCGCGGAAAAGCAAAGCGGCATTAACTGTGACTGCGATGCTGTTGGCCAAGGCGATGCCGATATGTTGCAACAAACCCAAAAGCAGGATGGAGCAAAAGACGTTCACGATCATGCCTGTCACGGCGATTTTGACAGGCGTCTTGGTGTCGTGCCGCGCAAAGAATCCCGCGGCAAAGACTTTGACGAGCAGAAACGCGGGGATGCCAAGCGCATAGGCGCGCAAGGCGTCCGAGGTCGCCAGCGTGTCTTGCAATTTAAATGCGCCGTGCTGGAAGAGCGTTTGGATAATGGGTTGGGCCAGGATGATAAGCCCGATTGTTGCCGGCAGGCCGAGCAATAGGCAAAATTCGATGGCGCGTGAATTAAAGTGGCGAACCTTGTCCTCGGCTCCGGCTTCGATGTGACGCGATAACAAAGGCAACAACGTCGTGGCGACGGCGATTCCGACAATGCCCAAGGGCAGTTGATTCAATCTGTCGGCATAAAACAGATAAGAGACCGCGCCTGTCGGCAAGGTCGAAGCCAAAATCGTCGAAATTAGCAAATTAATTTGCGAGGCTCCTGCTCCGACCGCTCCCGGCCCTATGCGGCGGAACAGTTTGTTGCTGGCGTCGCTAAGACGCGGGCGAAGGATGGGTATGCTTGCGCGAGCGCGGTAGCAGCTTATGGCGAGCCACGCGTATTGCACGACGCCTGAGATTAAGACCGACCATGCGAGCGTATAACCTACGTGCCAATCGAAAAACTTCGCCGCAAGCAAGCCTATTATCAAAACGATGTTGAAAGCGATGGGCGCTGCCGCTCCCGGGCCAAACCTGCCGCGCGCGTTCAGGACGCCCGTTTGCAGGGCGGTGACCGAAATCAATGCGAGATAGGGAAAGGTAATAGTGCTGAAGCTGACGGCAAGATTGTATTTTTCGGAATCACGCTCGAAACCGGGCGCCAAGACCAACATCACTTCCGGCATGAACATCATCACAAGGACGGAAAACGGCAGCAGAAAGGCCAGAAGCAGCATCAGGGCTTGTCCGGCAAAGGCTTGCGCGGCTTCATCGCCATTGCGTTCTTGCTCTGTCGTATACAAGGGCACGAATGCCGCTGAAAAAGCGCCTTCGGCAAAAAGGCTGCGAAACAGGTTTGGCAGACGCTGCGCGACAAAGAAGGCATCGGCCACAGGTCCTGCGCCCAAAAATATGGCTGTCAGGGAGTCACGGACAAATCCACCTACGCGGCTTACTACCGTCAGGCCGCTTACCGTAAAAAGAGATCGCGCAAAGCTCATGGCGACCACACAAGGCGGAAAATCATGCACATGGCCAGCGACAAACAAAGGGCAGGGCCGAAGGGAAACTGCTTTTCGTCGCTGATGCGCCGCCACAGAAGCGTGAAGATAAGGCCCAAGGCTCCCGCCAAGGCCAAAAACCAAGGGGCTGCGTGCGGGTGCAGCCAGAAACCGGCAGCGGCAAAAAATTTAACGTCGCCGAGTCCCAGCATTTCGCGTCCGCGCCATTTGCTATATACAAGCGCGAAAAAGAGGCCCAAGCACAACAAGACCGCGAAGACGATCAATCCCATAAAAATATCTTCTCCGCGCGTCAGGATGAAAAGCACGCCGCATATACCCAGAAGGGCGTTCAGTTCGTCGGGAATGACGCCAAAGTGAAAATCGATTAATGCAATGGCGGGCAGAAGGCCGATGCCTATGCATAAGGGCAGGGCCGGCAGGGACCAATCTTGAAAATACATAGCCAACATGCCGAGAAGAAAACCTGCGATTTCGCAGGCCGGTTGTTGCCAAAGCCCAATTTTTTGACCGCAGGGACACGGGAAAGACAGCGTGTCGAGCCTTAAAAGCCATCCGATGAGCGGGAAGTTTTCCTGCCAAGTAAGAGGGCGCGAACAATAGACGCATTGGGGCGCGCGGCTTTCGCCCGGAAGCCTGTCCGCAGAACGGGAGCCAAACGACATGGCGAGGCTTGCCGAAATCAGCCCTATGCCTCCTCCAGCCAAAACATGCAAAATGTTGGCGATAACGTGGTGATGGGGACTGTGCATAGATTATTTGCCAAGTAGTTTCAGAATGTCCGTCCTTTGACGCAGACAAGCCACATAATTAGGGCCGAGGAAATCCTCGTCGTCAAGGGTATAGGGGCGAAAATCAACATACTCCGGATAAATTTTTCCCACAACGTAGCCGTTGTTCTCAAAAAAACCGTAAAAATCGCAAAGCAGCACGTGCGTCATGATGTTGGCTTTTCCGTATTCGAACTGAACGGCGTCGATTTCCTTTTGTTTAAGGGCGTTGGAGAATCCTTTAAGAACCTCGAATTCTGCGCCTTCAACGTCAATTTTAAGAAAATCGATTTTCCCAATGCTATTTTCGCTGATGTAGTCATCGCCCGTGCGTACGGGACAGGGTTTTTCCTGATTTTCGCCGTTCGGATAATTCAGGAACGAGGAAAATTTGTTCGACGCGTCGTAAACGTGCATCGTAATTTCGCCCGAACGGCTGAACAGGCCAAAGTTGTTCAGGATAATTTTTTTGTTAGAAGCGCATTTTTTAGCCAAAAGGGCGAACGTTTCACCGACAATTTCAAAAGCATGGATGGAGGCTGTTGAAGCTTCGGCTGAGGCCATGGTTTCCCATTCGCCTTCGTTAGCGCCGACGTCGAAGATTGTCTTGAGATTAAGGGGAGCCAAACGACGGAGAA
>CAZQOE010000172.1:0-3686 GCA_964594935.1 uncultured Rhodospirillaceae bacterium
ACCTCCGGCCCCTGCCTCCCGAAGGCAGTGCTCTACCAGGCTGAGCTACTCTCCGTGCCCACGCGTTGAAGGGGCGTTTATACCCATACGGAGGAGGCGATGCAACAACCTTCCCATCCAGAAAAAAATGTTTTATAACCGATGGTTCGTTGGTTTTTCTCGGTCCTTTCTTTCATTATGTGCCTATGAAAATAGCTGTCCCTAAAGAACGCAGACCTTATGAACGCCGTGTTGCGATCGTGCCCGATACGGTTAAGAGGTATAAATCCTTGGGTTATGACGTCGCCGTAGAAACCGGGGCAGGCGGCGAAACCTCTTTTCCGGACGAAATGTATGCCGCTGCCGGCGCGTCTATTGTCGCCGATACGGCCGTCCTTTTACGCGACGCCGATATTGTTCTCAAGATTCAACGCCCGATGAGCGAAGGCGAAGGCCGCAACGAAGTCGGGCTTATCAAATCCGGCGCCGTTTTGATTGGCATGCTTAATCCGTATGGCGCGCGCGGCGATCTTGATACTTACGCGCGCAATAATATCACGGCGATGTCGATGGAGCTGATGCCCCGCATCACGCGCGCCCAGTCGATGGACGTTTTGTCGAGCCAGTCCAATCTGGCGGGGTATAAATCCGTTCTGGACGCTGCCGAACAATTCGGGCGCGCTTTCCCCATGATGATGACTGCAGCAGGAACGGTTCCTCCTGCGCGAGTCATGGTCATGGGCGCGGGCGTTTCCGGATTGCAGGCCATCGCCACGGCCCGCCGTTTAGGCGCCGTCGTTTCCGCCACGGATGTGCGGCCGATAGCGCGGGAACAAGTCGAAAGCCTTGGCGCGACTTTTGTCATGGTCGAAAGCGAAGAGACAAAACAGGCCGAAACGTCCGGCGGCTATGCCAAGGAAATGAGTGAAGACTATAAACGCCGTCAGGCGGAATTGATTGCGGAAACCATCAAGAAACAGGATATCGTCATCTGCACGGCTCTTATTCCCGGCCGCGCCGCACCGAATCTTATCAGCGAAGCGATGCTGAAGTCGATGAAACCGGGTTCCGTCGTCGTCGATCTTGCCGTCGAGCAGGGCGGTAATTGCGCGCTGAGCGAAGCGGGAAAAGTCGTCGAAGCCTATGGCGTCAAAATTGTTGGCCATCGCAATGTTCCGAGCCGCATACCGGTTGATGCTTCTTCGCTTTATGCGCGGAATCTCTTTAACTTTGTTTCGTTGATTTCCGCTAAGAATGAGGGAAAATTGGCGGTAGATTGGAACGACGAGATTGTTCGGGCCGTCACCTTAACCCATCAGGGGGCTATCGTTCACCCGCAATTCTTGAAGACCAACTGACCTGTCGAAGGAGAAATAAATATATGACTACGGATTTGCCGACTAAGGTTCAGGTCGTTTTATGGTGGATCACCAGCATCGCCGCGTCGGTCTTGTGCTGCTCGGTTTTGTTTGTTTATTTTGCCACCCATCTTGTCGTTATTCGCGGGATGGTCAAAGATACGAACGATAACATCGCCATTATGCAGGCCCGTGAAGAAAGAATCCTTTCCGAAATCGAGATTATCCGTAAACGCGCGGTTTTTCAGCCCGTTCAAGCGTCGTCAATTCAGGGCGCCGCCGATATTGCCGTGGAGCCTCCCGTATCTTTGGATGTTGGCGGATCGAATCCTAACAAAGAACCCGAAGTCCCTCCGATGGTTGCTCCGGTAGAAGTTTCCGTTCCGCCTGCGCCTTCGGCGGTGCCTTCAACGGCGCCTGTCGCGCCCCCTTCGGATAAAAAATAAGAGGAATTATGGCCCTTAACGACATCATATCCGGACTTAACAGCATCGCTGTGGATCAGCAAAAACTGTCCGATCTTGCCTCGGCTTTGGCAAAACAGGCGCAGGGCATCGCGGTGCAGGGTGCCCCCGTCGAGCACGGGTTTTTCATTACCGGACTTACGGTTTTTATTCTGGCCTGTTTTGTGGGGTATTACGTCGTGTGGCGCGTGACGCCCGCGTTGCATTCTCCGCTGATGGCCGTCACTAACGCGGTTTCGTCGGTTATCATCGTCGGCGCGCTTCTTGCGGCCGGTCCCATTGATATGACGCTTTCGAAAGAAATGGGACTTGCGGCGGTCGCCTTGGCCTCCGTCAATATCTTCGGCGGCTTTATCGTTACGGCGCGGATGCTCGCCATGTATAAGAAGAAAACAACAGGAAGCGAAAAGGCCAAGAAATGAACACCGTTGTTTCCCTCGCTTATTTGATTTCGGGCGTTTGCTTTATTATGGCGTTGCGCGGACTTGCGTCTCCGGAGTCGGCGCGACAAGGTAATTTGTTCGGCGTTTTCGGCATGGCCTTGGCGATTGTCACGACGCTTTTTTTGGTCGAAGTTTCGTCTTTCGGATGGATTGCCCTTGCTATCGCCGGGGGCGGTGGCATCGGCGCGCTTGTCGCGCGAAACATTAAAATGACCGCTTTGCCCCAGTTGGTGGCGGCCTTTCATTCGCTGGTTGGGCTTGCTGCGGTGCTTGTGGCCTCGGCCGCATTTTTGAATCCGACGGCTTATAATATCGGCCAAGTCGGCAGCATTCATTTTTCGAGCCTTATTGAAATGGGGCTTGGTGTCGCCATCGGCGCGATCACGTTTACCGGTTCGCTCGTCGCTTTTGCCAAATTGCAAGGGCTTGTTTCCGGTAAGCCGCTTGTGTTCAAATTTCAGCACCAGTTTAATTTGTCCTTGGGCATTGCCATTGTTCTTTCCGTCGTCGTTCTTGTTTTGACGCAAGAATCCTTCGCCTACTGGACGATCGTCGGCGTGGCCTTGCTTTTGGGCTTTTTGCTCATTCTTCCCATCGGGGGCGCGGATATGCCCGTCGTTATCTCGATGCTTAACAGCTATTCGGGATGGGCGGCGGCTGCGACAGGATTTACGCTTGAAAATCCGTTGTTGATTATTACAGGCGCTTTGGTCGGCGCGTCGGGCGCTATCCTTAGCTACATCATGTGCAAGGGAATGAATCGCTCGATTTTCAACGTCATTCTGGGCGGCTTCGGTTCCGACGGCGCGGCGGCGGTTCATGCCGCGGCAACGGATCGTCCGGTCAAGGTCGGTTCGGCCGAGGATGCCGGATTTATTCTTAAAAATGCCGCGAGCGTGATTATTGTTCCCGGATACGGCATGGCTGTTGCCCAAGCGCAGCATGCGTTGCGCGAAATGGCCGATATTCTGAAGAAAGAGGGCGTTCAGGTTCGGTATGCCATTCATCCGGTCGCGGGACGCATGCCGGGGCATATGAACGTGCTTTTGGCCGAGGCCAATGTTCCCTACGACGAAGTTCTGGAGCTTGAGGAAATCAACCGCGATTTCGGTCAGACAGATGTGGCGTTTGTCATTGGCGCGAATGACGTGACGAATCCCGCCGCGCATAACGATCCGCAGTCCCCGATTTACGGCATGCCCGTCCTGGATGTCGAAAAGGCCAAGACGGTTCTTTTTATCAAGCGTTCGATGGCGACGGGCTATGCCGGCGTCGAGAACGAGCTGTTCTTCCGTTCAAACACGATGATGCTGTTTGGCGATGCGAAGCAGATGTGCGAGAGCATTGTGAAAGCACTGGAAGCGTAAGCATGTTTTAAATTTAGCGATCTTGGGCTGCAAATTGCGCTTTTCTCGATTTTCGATGCTCACGTACGTAAGCAA
>CAZQOE010000173.1:0-3681 GCA_964594935.1 uncultured Rhodospirillaceae bacterium
GAAAATCGGTTTGCGGCAGAAATACGGTGTCGCGGTAATCAGTCTTTTTGGCATCAGTCATTGAATGTTGGTCCGGTCTTGGGTGTTCGCGTAAAAAAGCGACACTAACATTGCTGTTAGCGCTGCGAAAGCGGGAAAATAAGGCAGATTATCCCTGCCTCGCCGCCACAATATCCTCTTTAATCTGCGCCGTCAGCTCTTCAAGGCTGTCGAACTTGCGCTCGGGGCGAATAAAGCGGAGCAACGCGAATTCCCATTCCTGTCCGCGGATATCCTTGTTGAAAAGGGACAGATGCGCTTCCAGATTTTCGCCTTCGCCGTTGACGGTAGGGCGCTGCCCGATGTTGGCGACGCCGTGATGCACAAGATCTTGTCCGGCAAGTCCGGCGCGGACGGCGTAAACGCCGAATTTAGGGCGAATGTAGCCGTTAAGCCCGATATTGGCCGTCGGGAAGCCGATTGTTTTCTTTCCGATGCCAAAGCCCCTGATAATCGTTCCTTCAATCGAAAAATCGCGGCCCAGAATTTTGGCCGCCGCGCCGACTTCGCCTTCAAGAAGAAGCTCGCGGACGCGCGTCGACGAAAAAACCTCGCCGTCGTCGCCAAGCTCTTCGATTTCGGTCACGCCGACGCGGTGCGGCGAAAGCCACGCCGAAATCTTTTTCATGTCGCCGTCGCGGTTATGTCCGAAAACAAAATCATGCCCCGCGACCAGATGCTGTGCCCCGAATTTTTCCACGACGACGCGGTCGATAAAATCCTTCGCCGGCATAAGCGCGATTTCGGCGGTGAAGGGAAGGGTTTCGACGGCATCGACGCCCAAGGCTTTCAGCAATCGTTCCTTGGCTTTCTGGGGCGTCAGGCGAAAAGGCGACAATTTGGGCTGAAAGAAAGCGCGCGGATGCGGCTCGAACGTCAGAACACGCGCAGGTACGCCCATCTGCCGCGCTTTGGCGACCGCCGCTTCGATGACCGCGCGATGTCCGCGATGCACGCCATCGAAATTACCCAGAGCAAATACGCCACCCTTCATCATTTGACTTTCTTTACGGCTAAGTAAGGTTTTTCTGCGAGAAAGAGACCCCTTCGATATACATCGTTCTTAACCTGTTGTTCAAGAGGCGGAATATCCGCCGGTTTTTTTGGTAGTCATGTCCGGTAAGCCTGTTTCCTTCCACCTTCTCCCTCACTCCTTTTTCTCGCTTAAAGACGGTGGACGCCTGCGTTATGCAGCGTTTACCCCGTCGCCGGCTCCCAAAGGCACCGTTCTGGTCGTTCCGGGAGCCCGCGAATTCATCGAAAAGAAATATATCGAATGCGGAAAGAGGCTTCTCGACAGGGGCTTCCGCGTCATCGTTTACGAACCTCGGGGGCAGGGGCTTTCTTCCCGATTCCTCGACGGATCCATGCGCCAGCGGGCCCACATCGACGATTTCTCGACTCATCTCGGCGATTTACGCGCTTTTTACGACTCCGTCGTCCTTCCCAATCTATCAAAGCCTCTTATCGTTCATGGTCATTCGCTCGGGGCGCATATTCTTTTGCGCTGGCTGGCCGAAGACCGTCCGGCCAAAGTCGCAGGATCGTTTTTGACGGGGCCGATGATTTCGATGTCCGGCATGGCGGCTCACAGGACGGGATACGCCTTCAGTTGGATGACGGCGCGCCTGCTCGGACAGGATACGAGTTATGCGCCGATGCAACACGATTTCGGCGGCGACGATCTTGTTTTCGCCAACAACCTTCTGACAAGCGACGAGCGGCGGTTTAAAATCCTTGAAGATTTTTTCAGCGCGCATCCTGAACTCACCACAGGGGGCGTGACGTGGGGCTGGATGTGCGAGGCCGTGCGCTCCATGAGCCTTACGCACACGTGGCCGTATCTCCAGAATATCGATGTTCCCGTTCTCGCGCTGACGGGCGATCAAGACTTCATTACTCCGGCGGCAGAAATCGCGCCGTATCTCAACATGATTCCGAAAATGCGCTTGCATATTATTTCGGGAGCGCGCCACGATTTGCTCAACGAAACCGACATCGCCCAAGCGTCGGCATGGCGGCATATCGACGATTTTCTGAAAGGCGTTATGGAGACGGAGAAACAAGCACGGCTGAATTCTTGTCAGCCTCGGACAAAACCTTCAAAAGGTCCTCCCGCGCCAGATGGACGCATCCGGCAGACGGTTTGACGAGGCCTTCGTGCCCGATGTGCAGAAAAATGGTGCTTCCCCTGCCTTTCACGGGCTGGATATCATTAAATCCGAGGATCACAATTATATCGTAAAGGTGATCGTCCCGCCAAAGGGCTTCCTCGGTTCCATTGTAGGGACATGTAACAAGGCCATTTAAAATAGGTCCTTTGATGCTGTCGCTCCATCCGTCTGTCGGCTTAATGGCGCGGATGGAAAGGACGGTTTCAGGAGCCGCAATCCTATCGGCGCGGTAAAAAACTTCGCGCATGACCCAGCGTCCGATTGGCGTTGTTCCAGCACCTTCATTTCTGTCGTCAGGCGCTGCAAAACCGTTGATGCCGACGGCGCAGCGGAATTCTTGTCCGTTCCAAACAGCCAGATTTTTACTTTTGACAATCAAATCCATTATCGCCATCTTCCGTTGAAAGCCGGAAACCAAGAAGGTATCATATAGCAACCATGATCTACACGCAAAACGACCTCTTAAAACTCATTCTCGACACGCACGCCCTTTCGATCTGGAACAGTGCCAAAGGGCCTGTTTTCTGGTATGCCGCGAACATTCCGGGGCCTTTTTACCTCAATACCGAAATGATGATCGGGCGGACTTTGTCCGAGCACCTGATGCGCGAAATTACGGCGATTGTCGCCGGAGACGTCGATCGCGAAGCCTGCGCCGAACAGCTTGAGCGCCTGATTTTGGAAGCCTTTAAAAAGAACAAGGAATGGCAGCGCCTGATCGCGACGATGGTCGACCATGCCCGCAAGGAATTTCCGGCCAACGCTTTCGCCTATGTCTCGGGGGGCGAGCGCCGCGACTGGCTGTTCTCCATTCCCTTCGCCCACGTCATCGAACTGCCGCACCTCTATCTGTTCAAGAACGGAACGGCTTTCTGCAAGCAACATCTTAAAGCGGGGCAGGGCGTTCTGCACGTTTCCGACCTTATCAACAACGCCGCGAGCTTTTTCGACACATGGCAGCCCGCTCTCGACAAAGCCGGGCTTAAATGCTGCGGGAACCTTTGCGTGAACGTGCGCGGCGAAGCGGGCCTCAAGCGCCTGCATGAAGCGGGGCAGAAAGTCGCCTCGCTCATGAGCATCGACGTCGACTTTTTCCGCCGCCTGCACGCGGAAGACCTGATTTCGCGCGAAACGTTCGAGGAATTGTCCGTGTTCTTTTCTTCCTCTACGGCATGGGCCGCAAAATATCTGATCGACAAGCCCCAGTTGTTCGACGCGAAGGGCTGCGACGCGAAGTCCTTCGAGCGCCTGAAGAACTTTATCGAACACGACCCGTGGAAAATGCGCCCGAAGCACGCGGCTTTCTTTGCCGCGATGCAGAAAGAAATCGCGGAACGCCCGTCTAAAAAAGCTTAATATTGTGGGCTCAGGAAATCCGATGCGCAGCTCGACATCACTCGCTCTGCGCCTTGCCCTCCGCTTGCCGGGCTGAGCCATCGTGTTGCAAATATATATTCAGTTCGGCGAG
>CAZQOE010000174.1:0-3620 GCA_964594935.1 uncultured Rhodospirillaceae bacterium
GGCTCATAACCTGAAGGTCAGAGGTTCAAATCCTCTCCCCGCAACCAATTTTACGTAAGCCCCTGCTTGGGGCTTTTTTTGTTTCAAATTGATACGACACAACGAACGGGGTAGAATTACCGATCGAATCTTACAATAACGCAGGAGGGCATATGCCTATTTCAAAAATTTCCGCCGCAATGATCCTTTCAATCGGTTTGATCGGATGCGCACAGTCCTATCAGCCCATCGTCGATTTAAAAGGCGTTAATACCGCAAGATATCAGCAGGATTTGGCCGAGTGCCGCCAGTACGCCGAGCAAGTCGACGTTGGCGGAAATACTGCCATCGGTGCTGTTGGCGGAGCCGGACTTGGCGCTGCCTTAGGTGCCGCTGCAGGCGCTATCGGCGGCAATGCGGGCGCCGGGGCCGCGACAGGCGCGCTTGTCGGCGGTGTCGGCGGGACAGGAGCCGGTGTGGGAACATCCGTCCAACGCCAAAAGACCATTATCAATAACTGCCTGAATCGTCGCGGGTACAAGGTGTTGGGCTAGATATCAACGTACTGCCGCTTTTTTTGCAGCCAAGGATTCAATCGTGCCGAAGGTGTTAAATTCGGGCGCGAGGCTGTCGTACGTCGAGAATTTGCCGAAGGATTTTTTGGCCGGATTTTTGCCCATATACCCGCCATGAACGGGATATATGAAATTGACGTTTCTCTGCGCAAAAAAATCATCGAAGGATTGAAGCGTTGTTTTCTGTTCATCGGAATTAAGGTTTTGGCTGAAGCTTACTGTCGGCGAGGCCTCGAGCGACCAATCGATAAAGGCAAAGACGGGGATGTTACCGTATGCTTGCCGGATTCCGCCGAGTTTTGCGTCCCATTTCTGGGCGTCGAGCTGCTTTTTATCGACTTCCTCCCTTGAGGGCGTGACCGTCACGAAGTCCGGCGACAGCCGCGGAGTGAGGGTCAACAGAGAGTCATCGTCCTGCCCCCATGTACCGACCAGAATGACTTTCCCTTTTTCCGCACCGTAGCGGCGGATATCGTCGACGATTTTCCGCGCCGCATTATAGGATTCAATGACTGCCGGATGATGGGTGTCGTTCGTCGCTCTTAAGAAAAGTTTTGTTTGCGCCATCAGCATATCGATCCATATCGCGTCCGCGCCGAGGTCTATCTGTTTTTTCGCAAAAGAAACGAGGAGAGACTGAAAATCGGAATTCGTGATGTCGGGCAGGTATGCCATGGCCCGTCGACGATCGTAGTCCGCCGGTTTTCCGCCGTGGAAACGGGCCTGTACTTGCTCTTTTGTCGCGCTCTCACCACGAAAAACAACGTTCCATTTTTTAGGATCGAGCGCCATCGCCCACGTTTCGTCGGGCATGTAGACCCTGCCCGTTATCGGGTCGAGTTCGATTTTCATTAGATGCTGCACCGGAACGGCACCGCAAAAAAGAATGGACGGGTTTTCTCTTTTAATGCCTGCAATCCAGTCCCTTAAAGATTGGTACGTTTTTCCTGATTTTTCGATTCTTTTCGATAATTGATCGATGCCTTGTTCCCTTGCCAAGGACTGAAGCGGTGGCGGAATTTGATAAGGCGACTCGACGATGGGCTCCCATTTCCAAAATCCCCTGAAGAGAAGATCGGCGCGCGTTCTTTTAATAATTGCGCTTGTTTCTTCGATGCTTCGATTCATCGGCACGCCGTCCGTGACGTCTTCGTAAAGAACGCCGACCTTGACGCGGGACAATAAATCGCGCGGGTCCTCAATGTTTTGCGCTTGAGAAGCGGGACATAAAAAGGCGAACGCCAAAATCGCGCTAACGAGAGTTAGCCGTGTGTCTAGCATTGTTCCTCCTATGCGGAAGTTGCCCTATAGCCCTTGAACCGTTTTTCCTTTTGGAAAACTAACACGAAAGCCGAGCAAAAACGTTTTCTCTTCTTTCGGATTGTAAGCGCCTTCCCAGACGATGACGCCTTGGCGTTTGTCTTCGGCTTCCGCGTATTTCGGAGTCGTTTGGTCGTCGATCAGCGTGACTTTGACATCGGCGTCGGCCGCGACCGGATATTGATCGAACACCGCGATAGATACCGGCGTTTTATGCAGGTTCTGCACTTTCGTTTGGTATTGGCGTTCGACCTTCATGTCGCCGACCAAGACAAGCGCCGGATTGTCCTGCTTGTCCTTGATGCGTTTGTATTCGACCTTCACGCGATCATCGACGCCAAAGGAAAACTTGGATTCTTCGTCGGGCCGGACAAGGGGTAAGACCGCGTTGCCGATAAAGGCTCCGTCGCGGTATTTCGCCACCTCGCCCGGAATGAGAGGATATGTTTCGCCGTTCTTCGCTTTGGCAAACAGATAGGCTTGGGCGCCGAGACGCGGCGTCGTTTGCGCAAAGAGGTCGGCCTTCATTTTGACGTTGCCGAGATAAAGCTTGGTCGTATCGCGCGTGGATTTTAGATCGACGCGGCCCGGAACCTTGAATTCCGCGCTGTATTCCGTCGTTGCGGCGGAGGCCGTAACTTGTTCCGCCTCCATTCTTTCTTCCATAACGGCAGACGGCATCGGCGGCGCCATGGGCGCGGAATTCAACGTTTGGGCCATTTTGCTTCTCATGACCCCTCCTGACGCTTCCATAGCATCCATCATGTAGCCGACCTGCGCGCGCATCGGTTGCAGGATGCGCACCCACCATTCGGCAAGGCGCGGCATTTCGGAACCTTGGGCCGGTTGTGCTGTCGAGAGGGTAAGGTCCGCGTTAGTCCAGTCTTCGCCTGTGTATTGCATGACCGAGCCGTATTGCTCGAGTTGGAGTTGGCCGCTCGCTGTATCGAGCCGCGCATCGTAGACGGGACGCCAGTTTGCCCCCGACGTTTGGTAGGTCAAATTGAGTTCGATATCCGTTTCTGCGGCGGATTCGACATTGATGCGGGCATCGCGGCGCTGTTTGGCTTGGCCCGAACGCATTTGGGCCAATTCCTGTTGCAATTTTGAGATATCGGCATCGATTTTTGTTATGGCGATATTCTTGTTGGCCAGCTCTTTGCCTGTTTCAGTCATTCCCGTTTGAACGAGAGTCCATGCCTGTTGCCATTTTTCGGGAGCGAAATCGAGCTTGGCCGTTCCGTTGGCGTCGTGTTTTTCAGCGCCGGAGTCTATGACGCGCGTTATGAAGGATTCCTTGGCTTGAAGGGCTTTGATTTCAGCCTGAATAAGGGTTTTTTCATTTGTCTTGGCTTCTATCTGCGCGTTCTTGTCGCGCTCGGCCGTGTTGGCGAGTTCGGTAAGAAATACGTGCTTAA
Source organism: uncultured Rhodospirillaceae bacterium (assembly GCA_964594935.1). Taxonomy (GTDB): domain Bacteria; phylum Pseudomonadota; class Alphaproteobacteria; order UBA9219; family UBA9219; genus CAIXLI01. The sequence continues at coordinate 3,293 of CAZQOE010000174.1, forward strand.
GCCCCACCGTTCCTATCTTGACCGCCGCCGCAGCCTTGCCTTGCACCCTGAGCGTCGATTCATTCAGGCCTGCGGGAAGATCGGTGATGGAGATCGTGTGTTCTCCTGCCGGGAGATGGACTTTCGCCGCGCGTGTCACAAGCGCGCGATCGGAATAGATCGTGGCTTCGGCCACGCGCGAAGTGGCCTCAATGAGCGCCGCGTGGGCAAAATTAACGGGAAGAGCGAATAAAAAGGTGAGGGAAAGGGCTGTTGCGGCCGTCTTGCTCATGACATTCTCCTTGAAGGATGAGGAAATTAATGACAAATGACAAAAACTGACTTGTAC
>CAZQOE010000175.1:0-2611 GCA_964594935.1 uncultured Rhodospirillaceae bacterium
CGCGGCTGGTGAACTCTGTGCCGTTGTCGCTGACGATGCACAAAGGCTTGCCGTAACGGTCGATAAGCATATCCAGTTCCCGCACGACCCTCGCCCCGCCAATCGATGTGTCCGCCACCAGCGTTAGGCATTCGCGCGAGCATTGATCGAGCACGTTCAACACACGGAACCGCCGCCCGTCTGACAACGCATCGCTCAGAAAATCCAAGCTCCAAACCTGATTGATGCTGTCGGGCTTTGGCAACGGCAAGCGCGTGCCAATCGCGCGTTTGCGGCCTTTTCTGCGTTTAACCATCAGTCCTTCCTCCTTGTAAATCCGATAAATCTTCTTGATGTTGCAAACAAAGCCCTCGCGCCGAAGCATCACCGCGATCCGCTTATAGCCAAATCGCCGACGTTCGGACGCCACGCGACGCATCGCTTCGCGCAAAGCGTCGTCGTTCCGTTTTGTTCGGTAATGCGCTGTCCCTCGGCTAAGCCCAACAACCCGTTGGGCTCGCCGTTCCGACACATCATGCTTTTCTACGAGGGTTTTTACCGCCTGCCGTTTGCTCGCAGGCTTTACCAGTTTTTTGACAGAAGCTCCTTCATCATGAGCTTGTCCAACTCGGCGTCTGCCAACAGCCGTTTCAGCTTGGCATTCTCGGACTCCAACTGTTTCAGCCGCTTCGCGTCCGAAAAGTCCATCCCGCCGAACTTCGCCTTCCAGTTATAAAACGTCCCCTCGCTAATCCCGTGCGCCCGGCACAGGTCCGACGTCTTCGCCCCGGCCTCCGCTTCCTTCAATACACGGATGATCTGTTCTTCCGTAAACCGCTTCTTCATCGTCTGCTCCTTTTCTTAGGTTGCAGACTCTAAATCATTTTGGCTCAGTTTGCGGGGAGAACGTCAAAAACTAAACAATTTCTGAAGACTATGCGTATACTTTCTTGCTAGCTCTTTCCACATTATCAATCATTCAATGATTGATCGCATTGGGAAATAATAATTGAGGAAAAAGGATAGTCCAGACCATAATTTGGTATAAAACGGTAGTCTAAAAAAGATCAATTTGCTCTATGGCACAACGCCCGATTAGGCCCGCATTCATTTTTTACGCAACTCTCTTCGCACATTTTATAGGCTGTGCCGTTTTTCAAGCATTGCGTAAAACAGGCATAATCTTTTTCCGGTGCGACGGCGGATGGTTTTTTCGGCTGAATAATCCTATTCCCAATCGGCACGGGCGTGGTCAATACCCGATGGTTCGTCAGCTTTGAACCCGAGGACGTTGGGGCAGGGACGGCGTAAGTGCAATTAGACAGGCACCCGGTGGAAGACCCATTCTTCGAAACGCATTGTTTTAAACAAAGCTGATCAACATCTGCCTGCGCTGGCATTGCCCATGCAGCGGCAAAAAACAAAACCAGAAATCCAAAGAATAATTTCACGCTTTTGCTGGCTCCTCTTGAATTCCAAGGCGTATGGCGTCGAGTGTTGGCTTTAAATCGTCTTTTAACTTTGCTAAATCGAGCGTTTTGGGGACGTTATGGAAGGCGCTAAGGCCAAAACTATCGCGGTCAATGGCAACTTGCGCTACTGTTTCAAGCGATATGAGAGGTATATCTTCTGAAAATCCGTAAACCAGGGCCTGGTCGCAAAGAAGATTTATCAACCGCGGAACGCCGCCTGAAAAGTGATATACTGCTGCGCAAGCTGCGTCATCGAATATTTCAGGCGCTCCGCCCACAAGCCCAAGACGATAGCGAATATACGCGGCGGTTTCAGGGGGGGGGAGCGGATCTAGATGGCAATGCACGGCAATGCGTTGCACAAATTGCCGAAGTTCATTTTTCTTGAGCATGTCCAGCAATTCAGGCTGTCCGACAAGCACAATCTGCAACAACATGTCTCCTTCGTTATTGATGTTCGATAGCATGCGAATGTCTTCAAGCATTTCAGGCGATAAATTCTGAGCCTCATCAATAATCAGGATCGTGTGTTTTCCCTGCGCGTATTGCGCGAGTATAAATTCGACAATCGCGTTGTAACGAGCTGTATCGTCCGTGCTATGTTCTTTTATTCCGAAAGAATAGGCGATCCAGTTAAAAAGATGACCTGTTGACTCGCTTGGATTGGTGATGACGCCGACGGTAACATCCTGTCCGACGCTTTTAAGAAAACGTCGAACGATTGTTGTTTTCCCCGCGCCGACTTCTCCCGTAATAACGACAAACCCGGCCTGAGAGACAACCCCGTACTCAAGAAGGGTAATGGCCCGCTTGTGCCGATTGCTCGGAAAAACGGAGTTTCCGTCCGGCATAAGCGAGAAGGGTTTCCCGGATAAGCTGTAGAAATTTTCGTAAATGGCCCTTATGTACTTGTCCTAAGCGCTTACCGCAAGCGCCCATATTAGTTTCATTTAGGGGTAGTTGCTCTAACCCTATTGAAAAAGCATATTTTTTTATAACGATTAAGCTTTCCCGCTCGAGGAAAAAACATTATAATGCGCGGCTAAAATTGAACATCTGGCGAGGACGATATGAAAAGTGCTTTGATTCTGTTGGCGTTGTTGCTTTCCGCGTGCGCCGCTGAACATCCTGAAGTGGCGGAAGTTGCGCAGCCTCACTTT
>CAZQOE010000175.1:2625-3506 GCA_964594935.1 uncultured Rhodospirillaceae bacterium
GAGGATGAGCTTAACCGCGAAGTTCTGGTTTTTCCAAATGGGGAAATCACTTTCCCCCTTGTTGGTACGATCAAGGCTGAGGGGCTAACCCCCGCTCAATTGCAGGACACGATCAAAACTAAACTTAAGAAATATATTCCTTCCGCCACGGTATCTGTAACGATTAAGGCCGCCCTCGGCCATACAGTCAGTGTTGTCGGACAGGTCAACAAGCCGGGAGAAATGATTATCACTCATCGTCTAACAACATTGCAGGCCCTGAGCCAAGCGGGTGGGCTGACCCCTTTTGCCAGCGAAAGAAACATCATTATTGTTCGCCATACCGGTGATAAGGATATTTCTATTCCTGTTCCGTACCACGATTTCGTCGATGGCGATGAATTGGACAAAGACATAACCCTTCAACCGGGTGATGTTGTGATTGTTCCTACATCAAGCCTGTTCTAATTTATGGCGCAACGAAAGACCTTTCATCCGCAGTTGTACACGCGCTGTTTAATTTGTATCGGCGTTGCGGTAGTGCTGTTCGCTTTTTTGGTCGGTCATGCAGCGGCTCAGCAAGTCTCTGGTGGACAGCAAACGGCGAAAGATTTGACGTTGCGTGCGATTGTTCGACAGTTCGGAACGTGGTCGTCTAATCCCCTTATGGTTATCGATGGGGCAAAATCCTTATGGGGATCGACAACGTCGCCAGAGCTTATTTTAAAATACACAACGGCGTTATCGCAATTGAGCCTTAATGCGAGAGCAGAACAGAATATTTTTAATCAAACGGCCTTCAATTCTACCGATACGTTTGCCAAGGTCGATTTTTCGACAAAGAACGAGCGTTGGATGGCGGGATTGCGAGGAGGGGTCGATTTTGACACAACGCGGACAAG
>CAZQOE010000176.1:0-2028 GCA_964594935.1 uncultured Rhodospirillaceae bacterium
GCATCGTCATCGGACGTGCGCGCGGCGGGCGTAATATCCGAAAAGCCGTTTTCTTCCGGTAAAACGCACGCGAAGCCAAGCACGGCACAGGCTTTGGCGAGTTCTTTCTTACGTTCGTCTCGGCGCAAGGAATTACTGCCCAACGTCACCGCGACGTTGATAATCTGCCAATTCTGTTCGCGCAAAAGGCGCAAGGGCAAAATGCCGGTCAGACATTCATCATCGGGGTGCGGAGAAAGCAACAAAGCGCATTTTTGCGCGACATCGCGTTTTGGCAGTTCGGTTGAAAGAGGGGAAGCTGAAACATCAGGCGCGGCGATCGGTGTTTTCAAAAGCCGCGCGTAGTCGGCGATGATCGTTCGGGAAGAAACGCCAGGCGTGTTTTGCTGCACCTTTTCCCCCATATTTTATCCCCGTCGATTGAAGGGGATGTCTTACGCCGCCTGCAATTCGCGTTCGGCCTCAGAGAACAATTCCATCGTCGCGGCAACCCAAGCGGCGGAGTCGTCGCCGTCCGAAGTCAATACCGCGCCGCAGGCCTCCAGATTGTTTTCGCTTATCTCGGCGCCCGTGGCCTTTAATTCTTCATGAAACTCGACAGGAGCCGCAAGAGTTAGTCCGGCGCTTTTGGCCGATAAAGCCAGCAAAGCGCATCCTGCGCCGATGGCGGCGATGGGCTTTTCGGCTTCAAGGAAATGATTGACGATGCGGCGCGTGTGCAAATTTGTTTTGAGCTTGGCAATAGCGCGTTCGCCGCCGGGGATGACGAGAAAATCAAAATCCGATCCCAAAGCCTCATTGATCGGCGCATCGACGGGGAAATAGTGGCCCCAATGATCGTTCTGCCATCCGTTGACGACGCCGTTTTCGGGCGCGACGGTTTTAAATTTGGCCTTGGCTGTCGTCAAAGCGCGTTGAATTTCTGTCATCTGGTTTTCATCAAAGCCGTTAGCGGCGAGAATAGCGATAACTTTACCGGCAAGCGAAGCGGTCATAAGATAAAGGCTCCCTAAGGATTCTGATGGTTACAAAAATTTGCCGTCGGCATCATGCTTTTGGCGTTCGAAAAACTTTCCTATCGGAATGTCTAATTTTCAGTTCCGGTCGAGAAAACGACCTTGAACGCGCCCCTTGTATATAAGAATCAACCGGTTTGGAAGCGGAGATTTAGTTTCGCATCGCCGGATTTTTAACCCTGATGCGAATTTGCGACAGTCGGAAAGCGGGAGATTTCTTCGTCTTGCGCGCGCTTTTCTCGTGTGGAGACTCAAGACGTCTTCTGCCGGAGGGTGGGGAAAAAGTGCCCTTGTGCGATGGAGTTCTTTTCCTTTGCGCTCGTTATCGCTAAAGGGAATTTATAAAAACACTTATATATCAGCATGTTAAAAAAAACGCCTTCTGGCACGACAGTTGCTTGGAAATGGAGGCCATTTTTGCCAAACAGCACGGGTCGTCGGTCGCGTCATGCAAAAAAGTTCTAATCACAAGCCGTTTTACATGCGCGCGCCGATCGTCGGCGCGATGTTCGGGACTTTGATGGTCCTTAGCCCTCTTGTGATGGGCGGGCATCTTTACCTGATGTTTTTCAGTTTTGGGGGACTTATCATCGTGGTGGGCGGCGTCATCACGGTTGCTTTCATGAGTTTCGACGCCGCAGAGGTGCATAAAGCGCTCGACGTCATCCGCGACATGTTCAAAGAAAAACAGCCGCCGCCCGAGGATCTTAAGGCCGATATTACCGCGATCATCTACTGCGCGCGCCTTGTGATGGACAAAGGGATGCGAAACCTTGAATCCATCATTGAAAAAGTCGGTATCCGCGATCCTTTCGTCAAATACGGTCTCACGATGGTCGTGAGCGAATATAATCCTGAAGACGTTCGCAAGATGATGGAAACGGCCGCCGACGCCAGTTACGAGCGCGACTGCATTCCCGTCGATGTATTGCAGGCGATGACGAGCCACGCGCCCGCGTTCGGCATGGTGGGGACGTTGGTGGGCATGGTCGCCATGCTCTGTAGCCTCAGC
>CAZQOE010000176.1:2038-3485 GCA_964594935.1 uncultured Rhodospirillaceae bacterium
TGGGGCCGAGCCTCGCGGTCGCGTTCCTTTCGACGCTTTACGGCGTGCTTTCGGCGCGCATGGTCTACATTCCTGCGGCGTCGAGATTGCGGCAGATCGTGGCGCAAAGGCGTTTTCGCAATTACCTGATCGTCGAAGGCATGGTGATGCTGGTTAGCAAAAAAACGCCGATGTTCGTTCAGGATCGCCTGAACAGCTTCCTGCGTCCCGAAGCGTACGACTACTTCAACGTCGTCAACATCGATTCCGCATCCAAGAAATTTGCGGCGGCCGCATGAGCTATCCCCGTTACAGCAGAATGAAAGCTCCAAGCCATGCCGACGATTGGCTGATTACCTACGCCGACATGATTACCCTGCTGTTGTGCTTCTTCGTCCTTTTCCTTGTGATGTCGATAACCAAGAAGCAGGTTTTGATCGAAGTCGACCCCCAAAAAATCGTGGCCGAGGCGCCAAAGCCACCGCCCCCGATACAATTGCCGGAAGAATTCTCCAACAACCTGCCGCTCGGCGAGGATGAGACAAACGAAAAACTGGCCGATCTTGCTCCACCGCCCCCGCCGCCACAGGAAATCGCGCCTGCCGAGCCGAAGGGCGACAGAATTACGATACTTGAGATCGACAGCTCGGCCTTTTTCGACAAAGGTTCGGCTTTGCTCAGCGAAACCGGAAAGACGCTGTTGCAGAACGTCGCGGGGAAACTGAAATCGGATGAGTACAGGGATTACGGAATTACAGTCGAGGGCCATACGGACGACACGCCCATCAGCACGGCGCTGTTTCCTTCAAACTGGGAGCTTTCGACTGCGCGGGCGTCCGCCGTTGCGCGCTTTCTTCTCGACCAAGGCATCATTGCGCAAAAACTTCGCGCGGCCGGATACGCCGATACGTTTCCCAAACTGCCTAATCATGACGTCAACGGGAACGCTATCCCAGAAAATCAAGCGCAGAACCGGCGCGTAGTGATTAAGCTAGAAAAGATTGAGCGCGCGGGATAGCAAGAGCGGCAGATGGTGGACGTCCCTCGAAATTTTCATGTAATCCCGGCATAACGCTTTTCGCTTATTGCTTTAATGATTGGGGCAAACAGGGAACGGAAAGAGAAAATGCTTTATGGAAGGACTTTGTCAGCGCCAAAATTCTGCTCATTTTTCGGATATTATGCGCGCCAAATTTTTTTGCCCCTTACTCGTAAATCATTAATTTTATATTAAAATTTTGTTGACCTATGTAATTTTTTCTTTATAACCTATAGCGCAAAGACAGATTGTTTCTGATTAGTTCAGTTCCGTTACGTAGAGATTCCTGTTCCGTAACGATAGTGCACCCAGTTCGGCATGACTCAGTCTTTTAGTATCCTTTAGTTGTCTGGTTATTCTCAGTCGAGTTTTGCCTTCGTGGGATCTGGTCTCTTTGGTGTTTTTTTATCAACCCAAAACAGGAGAATC
>CAZQOE010000177.1:0-867 GCA_964594935.1 uncultured Rhodospirillaceae bacterium
CCTTATCAATCAGGGCGTCGCCAACCTTTTTCGTTTCCGGCAAGGCGTAGTCGAGAAGATATTCTTTTAGCGTCACAAGAGCGTTGGGCGTACAGGTTTTTTTAATGGCGCCGATTCTGGCTATTTTCAGGAAGTCACCGCCTTCACGCCCTTTCTTTTCGCAAGCCGTACACCACGACGGAATAAAACCATTTTCGAGGAGTTCTTTGACGACCTCATCCAGAGAGCGATGATCGCCGACGAAAAATTGTCCGGATACCGCCCCTTTATCGTCCGCCGAATAGCCTCCGGGATCGGTGCGGCTGCCCGCGGAAATCTGGGAAACGCCGACTTCCAGCGTTTTCCGACGCATTTCAGGAGTCTCGCGTGTCGACATAATCATGCCGGTATAGGGAACGGCGAGGCGCATAATCGCAATCATGTTCAAAAAGTCGTCATCGGAAACTTTGTTCGGCGGATTAAGCGACACGTCCGAACCCGTCGCGGGTTCGATGCGCGGGAAGCTGATAGTATGCGCGCCGGAGCCGAGTTCTTCGAGATGCGAAATGTGGCTTTTCAGCGCGAGCGCTTCAAAACGCCAATCACCGAGGCCGAGCAACGCGCCCATGCCAAAATCGCCAATGCCCGCCTGAATAGCGCGGTCAAATACGTTGATGCGCCAGACGTAATCGCTCTTGGGTCCGCTAAGATGGTGCTGTTTGTAAACAACGGGGTCGTAGGTTTCCTGAAAGCATTGATAGGTTCCGACTCCTGCTTCTCTCAGCAATTTGAAATCATCAACGCTCAGCGGCGCGACGTTCGCGTTAACGCGCCTAATTTCGCCGTTGCCGTCTTTTACGGAATAAATAGTCTTCATCGAATTTAGAA
>CAZQOE010000177.1:877-3482 GCA_964594935.1 uncultured Rhodospirillaceae bacterium
CCTTCGCCTGATAGGCCTCGCCGGCGACCAAAAGTATCCGTTTGTGGCCTTGATCGATTAAAATCTTCGTTTGATCGGCAATTTCTTTTTGATTCATCGCCGTGCGAACAATGGCCTTGTTGCTGGCACGAAACGCACAATAATTGCATTCGTTCTTGCAAAGGTTCGAAATATAAAGCGGCGCAAAAGTAACGATACGGTTGCCGTATATGTGCAGCTTGACCTCTTTGGCCAAGTCGCGAAGCTTTTTCGATAAATCGGGGCTTTTGATGCCCGACAGGGCGGCGATTTCTTCAAGATCGATGCCTTTGAGTTCCCGTTCTTCGAGAGCACCCGTTTTGTGTTCTTTGACTTCTTCCAGCTCTTTTTTCTTTTTTGCGAGAATAGCTTCGATCTTTGGCCTGTCCTCCGCATGCGCTTTTTCGACAAGGGATCGGATGTACGGGACATCAAGCCAAGGGACGGGGCTGAAATTAGGATCTACGCTTTCCATCATTTCTCCTGATTCTATCGAGGTATCTCTCCGTCATATATAGGCGCGCAAAATGCGAAGAGAAGTCTTTTTAAGTTTTGCGGAGTATTGTAGTTTACGTCCGCCAAATTACATTTGTCTATATAAATAATTAGGCCCAGCAATATAGGTGCGTTGCAGCATGAAATACACCGTCGAAGAAGCCCTTGAACTGCTGCGCACGCCGCCAGAGAAGCGTCAGGCGCTGTTTGACCGCGCCGACGCGGTGCGCAAGGAACACATGGGCGACGACGTTTACCTTCGCGGTATAATAGAATTTTCTAATATATGCTCTAACAAGTGTGCATACTGCGGTATTCGGGCGCTTAATACCAAGGTTAACCGCTATCACATGAGCGCCGACGAAATTCTGGAAGTGGCCAAGCAAATGGCGGGCTGGCAGCAAGGAACCATCGTCCTTCAGTCGGGGGAAGCCGACTCGCCCGAAGAAAACAAATGGATCGGCGAAGTCGTCAAGCGCCTTAAAAAGGAAACAAATCTGGCCGTGACTCTTTCGGTCGGAAACCGGTCGAAAGACGTTTACAAATATTGGCATGAGTGCGGCGCCGAGCGTTACCTTTTGAGGTTTGAGACAAGCGACCCCAAGCTGTTCGCCGACATGCACCCCGATTGCACGCTTGAGGAACGCCTCGCCTGTTTGGACGCGTTGCGCGAGACGAGGTATCAGGTCGGCGGCGGGTTTATGATCGGCGTGCCCGGCGAGACTTTGGAAATTCTGGCAAATAATATCCTTCTTTGCCGCAAGTACGATTTCGACATGATCGGCATCGGGCCGTTTATTCCGCACCCCGATACGCCGTTTGCGTCGAAGGCGAACGCCTATAAAGACGATACGGACATGTTTTTCGTCGCCGTCGCCGTTTTACGGATTTTCAACCCCGATGCGCATATTCCGGCGACGACGGCTTTTGACGCCGTGTTTCCCGAGCACCAAGGGCGCAACCTTGTTTTGCAGCGCGGCGCGAACATTTTTATGCCCAACAATACGCCGCAAAAGTATCGCGGCGATTATCTGCTTTACCCCGACAAGCCTTGCGTCGACGAGGATACGGGGCAATGCGCGTTATGCATTCAAGGCCGGATTAGTTTGTTAGGACGGAAGATCGGCGAAGGCGCGGGGCACTCGAAAAAGCGTCTTGGGGATTAGCGTTTTCTGCTATTTTTGCGCTTTCATTGTTGGCTAAATCCGCTAATTCTTGTGGCAATTTTTGTACCCGCGATTGGCGAATTATGCTAATTTGTGCGAATCTTCAAAGGAAAAATCGCATGATTAAAAACCGCCTTCGCGAGATACGAAAGCTTCGCGGGCTTACGCTTCGTCAACTGGCGGGGCGTTGCAAGCTGAACCCCAAAACAGGCGCGCGCACCATCCAGCGGCTTGAGGTGAACGAGTCCGGACTGAACACGAAATGGCTGGATATTTTGTCGAAGGCCCTTGAAGTGCGCCCTACCGACTTGATCAGCGACAGCGAAATTTGCGGAAACCAGGGCGAGATTGAGGGCCTCAAGACGCTTTTTGAAATTATCACGCGCAAGGCGCGGGCTTATCCGTCCGTGCCGGAAGGCGTGGCTGCGCATATCGCGCTTAACCTGTATCAAGCCGTGAAGGACGGGGGGATAAAAGGCCCGAAGGGGGCGGAAAAATTGGTTGACCGTATTTTAGAGAACGAAATTGCGAGGCTTTTTGAGTACGAGGCGGGGAAACTGCATACTTGATAGATAGCCCGCCTTCGCCAATCGGCTTCGGCGCGGCATTTTTTAAACGCACTGCGTTTAAAAAATGGAGCGGGTGAAGGGAATCGAACCCTCGTCAGTAGCTTGGGAAGCTACAGCTCTACCATTGAGCTACACCCGCAGATATCAGCGGAAGCGGAATTTACGCACAATCTAGTTTAGTGTCAAAGATTGATGGCAAGGTTTATCCAACATTTTCATTCTATGGTTATTTTTGAAAGGCCCGCTGGATCCCCGCCTTCGCGGGGATACGGGCGGGATTATGGAAATAGCGAGAAATAAGGCCACCTCACCCTCCCCGCTTCGCGGGGCCCCTCCCTCTCCCCCGCAAACGGCGGA
>CAZQOE010000178.1:0-3480 GCA_964594935.1 uncultured Rhodospirillaceae bacterium
TTCGTAATCCTTTAAAAGCGAAGAAAGAAAAAGCGCGCATTCTTTCCATGTCGAGCTGTTGCCTGTAACTTCGTTAAGAGCCTTATTGAGGGGTTCTTCGTCAAGCATGGGCTGTTCTCCGGGCTAGAAGGCGGAAAACAAAAAGCGGGCGCCAAATTGTTCTTGAGAACCGGGGAATATTCTGACTAAAGGCGGGCCATATTAACAGAAAGGACTAACTTTTTCCATATGCCTTCTTTTTTAAACACGGCGCCAAATACTTGCCCGTATAGCTTTCTTTGGTTGCGGCGATGTCTTCGGGCGTGCCGGTTGCGACGATCTTGCCGCCGCCGTCGCCCCCTTCCGGGCCGAGGTCGATGATGTGGTCCGCCGTCTTGATGACTTCGAGATTATGCTCGATGACGATGACGGTGTTGCCGGTATCGACGAGCGCGTGCAGAACCTCGAGCAATTTTTTTACGTCGTCGAAGTGCAGGCCCGTCGTGGGCTCGTCGAGGATGTAAAGGGTCTTGCCCGTCGCGCGCCGCGCCAGTTCCTTGGCCAGTTTGACACGCTGGGCCTCTCCTCCCGAAAGCGTGGTCGCGGCTTGCCCGATCTTGATATACGAAAGGCCGACGCGGTTGAGCGTTTCCATCTTGTTGCGGATGCTCGGCACGGCTTTGAAAAATTCCGCGCCCTCTTCGACCGTCATCTCCAGAATGTCGGCGATGCTTTTGCCGCGATAAAGGATTTCGAGCGTCTCGCGGTTATAGCGTTTGCCCATGCATTCGTCGCAGGTGACGTACACGTCGGGCAAAAAGTGCATTTCGATTTTGATCGTGCCGTCGCCTTCGCACGCCTCGCATCGCCCGCCCTTGACGTTGAACGAAAAACGTCCGGGGTCGTAGCCGCGCGCTTTCGCGTCGGGCAATCCCGCAAACCATTCGCGGATGGGCGTGAACGCGCCCGTGTACGTCGCGGGGTTTGAGCGCGGCGTCCGCCCGATGGGCGACTGGTCGATATCGACGATTTTATCAATGAATTCAGAGCCTTTAAGGGCTTCGTGCGGCAGGGGGATTTCGCGGGAGAAGTTGATTTTTCGCGCCAAAGCCCTGTAAAGCGTTTCGATGACGAGCGTCGATTTGCCGCCGCCCGAAACGCCCGTCACCGCCGTGAAAGTGCCGAGCGGAAAACGCGCGTTGATGTTTTTCAAATTATTGCCGACAGCGCCGATGACTTCGAGCCACATGCCTTTGCGCGGCGCGCGGCGTTCGGACGGAATAGGAATAAATTTTTTGCCCGTGAGGTATTGCGCGGTGATGCTGGCGTCGCATTTTTCGACTTCGCTTGGTATCCCCGCCGCGATCACGTGTCCGCCGTGAATGCCCGCGCCGGGGCCGATGTCGATCAGATAATCTGCGTTGCGGATGGCGTCTTCGTCGTGCTCGACGACCAGAACGGTGTTGCCCAGATCGCGCAGCCTTTTAAGAGCCTCAAGAAGCTTGTTGTTGTCGCGTTGATGCAGGCCGATGCTGGGTTCGTCCAGAACGTACAACACGCCCGTCAGTCCCGACCCGATTTGCGAGGCCAAGCGGATGCGCTGGCTTTCGCCCCCCGACAGCGTGCCTGAGGCGCGCGACAGGGCCAGATAATCCAACCCGACGTTGTTGAGGAATCCAAGGCGCTCGTTGATTTCCTTCAATATGCGCGACGAGATTTCACGCTGCTTGGGCGCAAGTGACTTCGGCAGTTCCTTGAACCACGCGCCCGCCGCCTTGATCGAAAAATCCGTTACTTCGCTGATATGTTTGCCCGCGATTTTGACCGCTAGAGCTTCGGGCCTCAGGCGCTTTCCGAGGCAAACCTCGCAGGGTTTGCTGACTTGGTATTTGGCGAGTTCCTCGCGCATCCAGTTGCTGTCGGTGTTCCGCCAGCGGCGTTCGATGTTGGGAATGACGCCCTCGAAAGGCTTGTTGTGCTGGTAGGTGTGGTTGGCTTCGCGGTAGGTAAATTTGATGGCTTTGTCGCCCGTGCCGTACAGCAAGGCGTGTTGGAATTCTTCGGGCAATTTCTTCCACGGCGTGACCATGCTTTGCTTATAGGTGCGGCACATCGCCTCGAGCACCTGCATGTAAAAAGTTTTCCACGGCGCGATGGCTTCGTCGGCAAGGCACGCGTTTTTGTCGGGCACCACAAGGTCGGGGTCGAAATACAGTTTTTCGCCAAGCCCGTCGCACGCGGGGCATGCGCCGTGCGGATTGTTGAACGAAAACAGGCGGGGTTCGATTTCCTCGATCGTAAAGCCGCTGACGGGGCACGCGAATTTGGACGAAAACGTCGTGATTTGCTTGGTGGTCGCGTCTTCGACCAGCAAAAGCCCGTCGGCCAGCTTCAGCGCCGTTTCGATTGAATCAGGCAACCGGTTGTCGAGCGTTTTGCTCACCACAAGGCGGTCGACGACTACCGCGATGTCGTGTTTTTTCTTTTTGTCAAGCGCGGGGGTTTCCTCGATATCGTAAATCTTGCCGTCGACCTTGACGCGCTGGAATCCCTGTTTGCGCAAGTCTTGAAGTTCTTTTCTGTATTCGCCTTTGCGCCCGCGCACGATGGGCGCGAGCAGCATGATTTTTGTGCCGTCCTCCATCGCGCGGATGCGGTCCGCCATTTGCGTGACGGATTGGCTTTCGATGGGCAAACCGGTCGCGGGCGAGTAGGGGATGCCGATGCGCGCATAAAGAAGGCGCAAGTAGTCGTAAATTTCCGTCACCGTGCCGACGGTCGAGCGCGGATTGTGCGACGTTGTTTTTTGCTCGATGGAAATGGCGGGCGAAAGCCCGTCGATGGAATCGACGTCGGGCTTTTGCATCATTTCCAAAAACTGGCGCGCATAGGCCGAAAGGCTTTCGACGTAGCGGCGCTGTCCTTCGGCGTAAATGGTGTCGAAGGCGAGCGACGACTTGCCCGACCCCGAAAGCCCCGTGATGACCACAAGCCTGTCGCGCGGAATCGTGACGTCGATGTTCTTAAGGTTATGTTGCCGCGCGCCGCGGACGTGGATTTCAGTCTGCATAATGGGTTATATGAGGCTTGAAGGCCTAAAAAGCGAGTCCTTGAGGTATTTGGGTTCTTTGGTTTATGTTCTTGCTTCGTTCTCATTTCTAGCCTATAAGTTTTCTGGACTCAAGGGGGTATTTGGCTAGAGTCGCCTCTCAACATTTTTCATTCGGAGATTCCCATGGCAGGCAGCGTCAACAAAGTGATTTTAATCGGCAATCTGGGGCGCGACCCCGAAATCCGCAGTTTCCAGAACGGCGGCCGCGTGGCCTCTTTCTCCATCGCGACGTCCGAGAATTGGAAGGACAAGACGACCGGCGAAAAGAAGGAAAAGACCGAATGGCACCGCATCTCGGTTTTGAACGACAAGCTGATCGACGTTGTCGAAAAGTACATCAAGAAGGGCTCGAAGCTTTACATCGAAGGGCAGCTTGAAACCCGCAAATG
>CAZQOE010000179.1:0-3472 GCA_964594935.1 uncultured Rhodospirillaceae bacterium
AGCCCAATAAATCACGGTTTTATAAAGCTCTAAACAACGCTCGGATTTATGCGGCGGTGCAGCATATTTTCTTTTAAAAAGAATAATTTATCCCCTTCCTCTTGTTTTTCCAATCGGCTACCATCACATAGAAATTTGCCGATGAATCCTTTGTACCCAATCCAAGCCATATCCTCATATGGCCGATCCTATAATTTTTACGAAAAGGGACACAAATGACCGAAGAAGGCGTCGCCGCCGCAATTAAAACCTACGGCACAGACAGGACCAGCTTGCTTCCCGTTCTCCAGAAAGTGGCCGCAAAAGACCGGTTTCTATCCGAAGAAAATCTCGTCCAGATCGCGCGGGCTTTCCGCACGTCGGCCGCCGATGTCTACAGCGTGGCGTCTTTCTATTCGTTGCTTGAGACGAAGGCGCGCGGCAAGTACATCATTCGCGTTTGCCGGACGATTTCGTGCAGCATGTCCGGCAAAGGAAGCCTTCTGGCCAAGCTCAAGGAAGTTCTGGGCATCGATATCGGCGAAACCACGCCCGACAACAAATTTACGCTTCTTGAAACCAATTGCATGGGCTGGTGCGCGGATGGCCCCTCGATGCTCGTTAACGACACCGTTCATTCGCACCTGACGCCCGAAAAGGTCGTTGAAATCATTCAAGACTATCGCTCGCGCTAACGAAGAAAGGCTTTTCATGTTGAAGGTGAAAGAGAAAAAACCGGCCAAGCTTTCCGAGACGCAGCAGAAACTGAAAGCTCTGGAAAAGCGCGCCAACTTCATTTTTAAGAACATCGATTGCGTCAAGCTATTCGACCAGATTCTCAAAAAGAAACCGAATCAAGTCCTGAACATTATTGAAGAATCCGGTCTTCGGGGCCGCGGCGGCGCGGGTTTCCCGACGGCGCAGAAGTGGAAAGCGGCCTTGGGCGCTCCCGGCGACATGAAATACGTCATCTGCAACGCGGACGAAGGCGAACCCGGCACGTTTAAAGATAAAGTCATTCTGGAGCGCCAGCCCGACAAGGTCATCGTCGGCATGGCGACGTGCGCCTATGTGACGAAGGCGAAGGAAGGCTACATCTACCTGCGCGGCGAATACAATTTCATGCGCGACGAAGTTCAAAAGCGCATCGACAAATGGAACGCCATTTTCAAGAAGAAGAAATTCCCGTTCCACGTCCAGCTGCGTTCGGGCAGTGGCGCGTATGTGTGCGGCGAGGAAACGGCATTAATAGAATCCATGTCCGGTAATAGGGGCGAGCCGAGGCTTCGTCCGCCGTTCCCCGTTTTTTCTGGGTATCAGGACAAGCCGACCATCGTCAACAACGTTGAAACGTTGGCCTTCGTGACGATGATCATGGACAATGGCATCGACTTTTTCAAATCCACGGGACTGAACGACACGATGGGCGGCAAGGTGTTCTCGGTTTCGGGCGATGCCGCGATCAAGGGAGTTTTCGAACTTCCGCTCGGCATGACGGTCAAGGAATTCGTCGACATCTTCGGCGACGGCGACACGAAAGCCGTTCAGGTCGGCGGCTTTTCCGGCCTTTGCGTGCCTCGGAAGGATTTCGAAAAAACGATCATCGGTCATCGCGGAGCCCAGACGGGCGGCTCGATGATTTTGTACAACAGCACGCGGTCGATGTACCTTGTGCTGAAAAATTATCTGGAATTTTTTTCGGAAGAGTCCTGCGGCCAATGCGCGCCGTGCCGCATCGGGTGCCAGCAGCTTCTGCTGGGCATCGAGGCGATCCGGCAGGGAACTAAGCCCCTGTCGCACATGGATAAATTGAAAGAACTGATCGGCGTGATGGGCACGGCTTCGAAGTGCAAGCTGGGCATGTCTTTGGCCAATCCGTTCAACTCGATTACCGAGAACTTTTCGGAAGAGATTTGCTCGAAGTGGTGACGAACGCCTTTCACGATTTTGCGACGGAGTAACGGTTCACATGGAAAAAGTAAAACTCACCATCAACGGCATCAAGGTCGAAGTCCGCAAGGGCGCCACGTTGCTCGAAGCCTCGCGGCAGGCGGGCATCAACATTCCGACGCTTTGCGACCATCCCGACCTCGTCCCCGTCGGCAATTGCCGCCTGTGTATCGTCGAACAGAAAAACCAACCCATCCTTATGGCGTCGTGCACCACGCCCGCCGAAAACGGCATGGACATCGACACCAACACCCAGCGCGTGCGCGAAGCGCGCCGCGTCGTCCTTGAGCTTTTGTTGGCGGAACACCGCGCCGATTGCATTTCGTGCTCGGCCAGCGGCAAATGCCAGTTGCAAAGCCTTGCGCAGGAATATTTCGTCAAGAAAAACGACTTCATCAACGTCGCGGACAAGACGCCCATCGATGACTCGTCGCCTTCTATCGTCAAGGACGACAGCAAGTGCATTCGCTGCCTGCGTTGCGTCCGCACGTGCTCCGAGCTTATGGGCGTCGGCGCGCTTGTCAGCGCGCACAAAGGCCTGAAGACGAAGGTCGAAACGTTCCTCGACAAACCCTTCCAATACGCCGTTTGCACGAACTGCGGCCAATGCATCAACCGTTGCCCGACGGGGGCGTTGACGGAAAAGAATTACGTCAACGAAGTCTGGCGCGCGATAAGCGACCCCGACAAATTCGTCGTCGTTCAGACCGCGCCCGCCGTGCGCGTCGGCCTTGGCGAAGCCTTGGGCATGGGTCCGGGCGCGATTGTGACGGGCAAAATGGCGGCGGCTTTGCGGAAACTGGGCTTCGACGCCGTTCTGGACACCGATTTTTCGGCCGACTTGACGATTATCGAAGAGGGCAACGAGCTTCTCCATCGCCTGAAAACCGCGCTTGTCGATAAGAAGAAAGCGACCTTCCCGATGATGACGTCGTGCTGTCCGGCGTGGATCAAGTTCATGGAACACGAATATCCGAAGAATCTGGAAAATCTTTCGACCTGCAAGTCGCCGCAGCAGATGATGGGCGCGGTCATCAAGACCTATTACGCCAAGAAGCGGAAGATTAATCCGAAGAACATCGTTTCCGTCTCGATCATGCCGTGCACGGCCAAGAAGTTTGAAGCCGCGCGCCCCGAGATGAAAAGCAGCGGCTACAAGGACGTCGATTACGTTCTGACGACGCGCGAATTGGCGCATATGATCAAACAGGCGGGCATTTTGTTCGCCGACCTTAAGGAAGAAGCCTTCGACCACCCGATGGGCGAAGGCACGGGCGCCGCCGTTATTTTCGGTGCGACGGGCGGCGTGATGGAAGCGGCGCTTCGCACGGTTTATGAAGTCGTGACAGGGCGTCCTGTGCCGTTCAAGGGGCTTAATATTCTGCCCGTGCGCGGGACGGAAGGTGTTCGCGCCGCGTCGATTAAAATCACGAAACCCAAGAAGGAATGGAAGTTCCTCGACGGTGTGGATGTTCAGGTCGCCATCGCGCACGGCCTCGCCAACGAGCGCAAGGTCATGAAGGACACTGAAAAGGGAACCTCG
>CAZQOE010000180.1:0-3302 GCA_964594935.1 uncultured Rhodospirillaceae bacterium
GTCCTGAATGTCGGCAGGAATAAGGACGAACTTTCCGTTCGCCGTTCCCGCCATTTTCTCAAGCATCTTGATGTATTTTTCGCCGAGCAAATAGGACATAGGGCCGCTGCGTTCGCCGATGGCGTCCGTGACCTTTTTGATGGCTTCCGAGGACGCGGTGGCCAGCATCACTTGAGCTTCGGCGTCGCGGCGCGCGGATTCCAGCCGCGCCTCGGCCTGTAAAATCATCGATTGCTTGTCGCCCTCGGCCTTCGTGACGGTGGCTTTGCGTTCGCGCTCCGACGCGGCCTGCATTTCCATGGCCTTCTGCATGGACATGGACGGCTTGATGTCCTGAATTTCGACCGACTTGACCGTCAGGCCCCAATCAAGAACTTCTTCGGCGATGCTTTCGCGCAGCCGCGCCTTAATCTTGTCGCGCGACGATAGGGCGACGTCCAGCTCCATTTCGCCGACGATTGAACGCAAGGCCGTCATAATCAAATTGCGGATGCCGTCGGCAAAATTGACGATGCCGTAGACGGCCTTGACCGGATTGGTAACCTTGACGAACGCAATGGCGTTGACGATCAAAAGAGCGTTGTCCTTCGTGATCACTTCCTGCTGCGGAACGTCAAGCATAATGTCCTTCGTGACGACGCGGCTGGCCACGCGGTCAAGATAGGGGATCATAAAATTCAGACCCGGCATGAACGTGCCGAAGTATTTGCCCAGACGTTCGACGACCCACTCTTCGCCTTGGGGGACGATGCGTACGCCCTTCAGAACGGTTACGATGGCAAAAACGACGAGAGCGATGGTAAAAAACTGTCCGCCGGTCATGGGGGTCTCCTTCTTCGGGGTTTAGCTCAAAAGCGGGCCGAGCTTAGGCGTTTTTGGTGATTTTTAAAAGACTGCCGTCGACACTCAGAACCTTGACGCGGCTTCCCGCCGCAATCTTCTCGTCCGATACGCAGTCCCATACATCCGAGCCGAGTAGGGGGGTCTGAAAACGAACTTTGGCTTTTCCGAACGGTTCAATGGCGCTGACCAAAAGGCCGACTTCGCCCACGGCTTCGGCCGAGGAGCGTCCAGAGGTAATTTTATGTTGATGCGGCTTGAATACCTTGAACCAAAGCAGGACGAGAGATACCGAGGCGACGATCCAAACCAAAAGCTGTGTGATGAAGCTTGCGGTGGGAAACAGAACAAGTAAAAGGGCGACAAAAAGTCCGCCTAAACCGAACCAGACAAGAACAAACGCGGGAACCAATAGCTCCGCCACAACAAGAGCTACGCCCAAAATCGCCCAATGAAACCATTCTAAATCCATATCCGAAGAATAGAGGCTGGACAGGCAAATGTCTAATAGAGAGAAAGAGTGGCCCGCGGGGCCAAGGGCCAAGGATCGATATTTTTAAGCCAAGGCTAGGGGTTACGGGGCGCCGGAGGGCTAAAAAAGCCTTAAAAAGCAGAATCTTCTGGCAAAAGCCCCCTGTTTTGTGCATAAACCCACCTCTCGCGCCGGCACATCTGGACGACATCCTGGTTCCGGCGACACCATTTATTGAAGGAGAAAACGATGTCGCTAAAAGCAGAACAAAAGAAAACCGTCATTGCCAAACACGCACGCGCCAAAAACGATACGGGATCGCCCGAAGTTCAAATCGCGATTTTAACCGAGCGCATCAACCAACTGACCGCGCATTTTGAAAAACACGTGAAAGACCACCACTCGCGCCGCGGGCTTTTGATGCTCGTCAGCAATCGCCGCAGCCAATTGGATTACCTCAAGAAGACCAAGCCGTCGGTTTATGAAAAGCTGATCGGCGATTTGGGTCTGCGTAAGTGACATCATGCCTTTCGGCCCCGCACTTTCCGCGCCGCGCACATGCAAGGCGCGGTTTTGTGCTTTGGCAAAAGGCAAATACAAGAAATTCATGAAGCGACTAGCAGCATGAAAGGCCGCCTGGCATAGGGCCGGGCGGGACTCAAACGAAGGCCGAAGGCTTTCAAAGAAGAAAGAGGAACAACATGTTCAAAGTTTATCGTAAAGAAATGGAATGGGGCGGCAGATTGCTGACGCTCGAAACAGGCCGCGTCGCGCGTCAGGCCGACGGCGCCGTTTTGATCACCTACGGCGGCACAACGGTTTTGTGCACCGTCGTCGGCGCAAGAAGGGCGAAGGAAGGGCAGGATTTCTTCCCCCTGACCGTCAATTATCAGGAAAAAGCCTTTGCCGCGGGCAAAATCCCCGGCGGCTTTTTCAAACGCGAAGGAAGGCCATCAGAAAAAGAAACGCTGGTCAGCCGCCTTATCGATCGCCCCATACGCCCGCTGTTTCCCGAGGGCTATTTGTGCGAAACACAGGTTATTGCGACGGTTCTGAGCCACGACCTTGAGAACGACCCCGACATCGTTGCGATGATCGGCTGCTCTGCCGCGCTTACGCTTTCGGGCATTCCGTTTTTCGGCCCTGTCAGCGCCGCGCGCGTCGGCTACAAGGACGGAAACTTCCTTTTGAACCCGACGCCCGCCGAACTGGTCGAGTCGCAGTTAGATCTCGTCGTTGCGGGAACGCAAGAAGGCGTTCTGATGGTTGAATCCGAAGCCCAACAGCTTCCGGAAGCGACAATGCTGGACGCCGTTATGTTCGGGCACAAGAGCTTCCAGCCCGTTATCGACCTGATCATTCAGCTTGCGGAAATGGCGGCCAAAGAACCCCGTCCGTTGCCTCCGCCCGCGTACGACAAAAAGGCACTGATAGCGAAACTGCAAGCCCTTATCGGCCCGCAGATTGCGGACGCCTATAAAGAAACGGCCAAGCAAGAGCGCTATTCCAAACTGGATGCCGCCCAAGAAAAGGCCATGTTGGCGCTGCCTGCCGAAGAATATCCGGCGGGGCGCATCGTCGAATGCATCGAACAGATGAAATACGACCATGTGCGCGCCATGATTCTGGATACAGGCAAGCGCATCGACGGGCGCGACACCCAAACGGTTCGCCCCATCGTGTCCGAAGTCGGCATTTTGCCCCGCGCACACGGTTCTGCTTTGTTTACGCGCGGCGAGACGCAGGCGCTTGTGGTCACGACTCTGGGCACGGGTCAGGATGAACAAATCATTGACGCGCTGGCGGGCGAATACCGCGAGCCGTTTATGCTGCACTATAACTTCCCCCCGTATTCGGTCGGCGAAACCGGCCGCATGGGCAGCCCCGGACGCCGCGAAATCGGCCACGGCAAGCTTGCCTGGCGCGCCATTCACCCGATGCTTCCGGCCAAGGACAAGTTTCCCTACACCGTTCGCGTGGTGTCGGAAAT
>CAZQOE010000181.1:0-1119 GCA_964594935.1 uncultured Rhodospirillaceae bacterium
ATTTCGTCCATGACGCGATGGTCAAAGCTTTTGCCGATACGGCCTTTGGCATGAAGGTCGGCGAAGTGAGCGACAAGCCCGTCAAGACGGAGTTCGGATTCCACGTCATCAAGGTCGAAGACAAGCGCAAGTCCTCGCCCCCGCCGATGGCGGAAGTCCGTGACCAGATCGCCAATCAATTGGGTCAGGAAATGACCAACGACGAAGTCAAGGCGCTGGAAGCCAAGGCGAAGATCGAGAAGTTCAATATCGACGGCTCGCCCTTGCCCCCGCCGGATACAAAGAAAAAAGATAAGAAATAAGCCGTTTCTTATTTTTCAAAGAAAATGCCCGGGGCTTACGCTCCGGGCTTTTTTTATTCTGCATCATTTAAAAACGCGGATTCATTAAGCAATCCTTCGCGTCGGACTAAGGCAACTGGTTTTCCCTATTTCCTAACCCGCTCGGACGGAGGGAATGCGAGAGCGCTGTGGGCGTAATGGAGAAATATAGGAACTGAAGCATTGTTTGCGCCGGAGCACAGGACCGCAAGCGTACTTTCTTGTACGTGCGGATCCGAGCACCGCAGCGACGAAGCAGTCACCCGTCCGAGTTAGGGTTAGGCTGTAGTCCCTATTCTCGTTCGGAGAAATAAACGCAAAGTCGGTTCACAATCTGCTCGCTAATCTCATGAAGCGTACGCTGACTGACGTCCTGCCGCGAAACAACCGTACCGTATATCTGATCAAGCTTGTCGAAACTCGCAACGCTGTGGGCCGACCCCTTTAAAATGACATTCCCTTTAGAGTCGACCAGCGAATAATCGCCGTACATGTTAAGCAAAGACCGCGTTGCCGTCGCGTTTGCGAGAATTCCAAGATCCTCTTCCGCGTAGTGGATTCTGACCTTGAGCGTATAGAGGGGTTTCGACGGCCTGTTTTTGCCGTACAAGCGATCGATAAGGTAATTACGCAATATCTGCCCCTGCCTGTCGGGAATATTGTCAATGGCGATATTGTTAAGTTCCGCGGCAACGGGCGAGCCGCTTTCGGCCCCGCGCGAACCATAAACGGGCTGAAAGCCGCACCCTGTCAGAGGCAGAGAAAACACAAACAAAAGGGCAAAGGGCAGAACTTTCTT
>CAZQOE010000181.1:1129-3284 GCA_964594935.1 uncultured Rhodospirillaceae bacterium
ATGCGATTGGGAACGACAATCACTTTTTTGGGAGCCTTGTTATCCAAAATGCGTTTAACGCCTTCTTCGGCCAAAGCGAGCACCTCGACTTCCTTGGACGCCATATCGCGTGCAACGACGATGGTTGCGCGAAGCTTGCCGTTGACCTGCACGGCGATTGTCACCGTATCCTCGACCAGCATGGCGGGATCGGCCTTTGGCCATGCCGCTTGAGCAAGAATTTCCTTGTTTCCCAGCTTCTGGGCCATTTCCTCCGCGATATGCGGCGCGAAGGGCGACAGCAACTTTAGGAAAATTTCCCATGCGTCTTTCGGGATTTCTTTCATCTCGCCGAAATCGTTGGAAAGCGCCATCAAGGAAGCTATCGCTGTATTGAACTTCATTGCCTCGATGCGTTCGTTAACTTCGTGTATCGTGCGATGGACGCGTCGCGTGATAGCTTCGTCGCCTTTCGATGCACCGACTTTTTCGCTTAGCATCCAAAGGCGCGATAGAAAACGCCACATACCTTGAAGCCCGTTGGTCGACCACGGAATCGCCTGATCGAACGGGCCCATGAACATTTCGTAAAGGCGCAGCGTATCGGCGCCGAAAGTTTCGACCACTTCGTCCGGATTAACGACGTTGCCGCGCGATTTGGACATTTTCTCGTTGTTTTCGCCCAAAATAAGCCCGTGCGACGTGCGCCGCGCATAGGGTTCTGGCGTCGGCGCGACGCCGATGTCGAAAAGGAACTTATGCCAGAAACGCGAGTACAAAAGATGCAGGACGGTGTGTTCCATGCCGCCGTTGTACCAATCGACGGGCGTCCAGAAATCCAGAGCCTTGCGGCTTGCAAGCGCCTTATCATTGCGCGGATCGCAATAACGCAGAAAATACCACGACGATCCGGCCCATTGCGGCATGGTGTCCGTTTCGCGTTTGGCCGCTCCGCCGCATTTGGGGCATTTGACGTTGACCCAATCGGTCATGAGCGAAAGAGGCGACTCGCCGGTTTCCGACGTCTGATAGCTTTCGACTTCCGGCAAACGCAACGGCAGTTCGCTTTCGGGCAACGGAACCCAACCGCATTTGGGGCAATCGACCATCGGTATGGGTTCGCCCCAATAACGCTGGCGCGAGAAAACCCAGTCGCGCAATTTAAACTTGATGGAAGGAGCGCCATAGCCTTCGCGCTCAATGATGGAAATCATCTTGGCAATGGCTTCGGACGGCTTCAATCCGTTAAGCGGTCCGGAGTTGACGACCTTCGCGTCGTCGGAAGTCGAGATAAACGCCTCTTTTTCGACATCCCCGCCGGCGATAACTTCGATAATCGGCAGTTTGAATTTTTTGGCGAAGCGCCAGTCGCGTTCGTCGTGCGCCGGAACGGCCATAATCGCGCCGGTTCCGTAGGTGGCCAGAACATAGTCGGCAATCCATACTGGGACTTCCTTTTTCGTCGCCGGATTTATTGCCGTCACGCCTTCAAGCGCGGCGCCGGAGACTTCCTTGGCGCCTTCCGTGCGGTCGAAGTCGGATTTGCGCGACGTCGCTTCGATATAGGCCTTTACCGCCTGCGCATTCGTGCAGCGCGGCAGAAGCTCTTGAACCAACGGGTGTTCCGGAGCCAAAACCATATAGG
Source organism: uncultured Rhodospirillaceae bacterium (assembly GCA_964594935.1). GTDB lineage: Bacteria > Pseudomonadota > Alphaproteobacteria > UBA9219 > UBA9219 > CAIXLI01. Next base: position 2,754 of record CAZQOE010000181.1, read on the forward strand.
TGACGCCAAACAAGGTGTCGGGCCGCGTCGTAAAAACGCGCAACGCCCTGCCGCCAAGGGACGGCAGCGAAAAATCGACCTCTGCGCCGATGGATTTGCCTATCCAGTTCCGCTGTTGCGTCTTGATTTTTTCAAGATAATCGACGGTGTCCAAATCCGACAAAAGCCTGTCGGCGTACGCCGTGATTTTAAGCATCCATTGGCTGCGGCGGCGCTGAACGACCATGCCGCCGCAGCGCTCGCACGCGCCGCCCACGACTTCTTCGTTCGCAAGCCCGACCTTGCACGACGGGCACCAGTTGACGGGCATGCTGGTTTTATAGGCAAGCCCCTTTTCCCATAATTTCAGGAAAATCCATTGCGTCCATTTGTAGTATTCGGGATCGGTCGTGTCGATTTCGCGCGACCAGTCGAACGAAAAGCCGAGGCTTTTGAGCTGGCGGCGGAAATTGGCGATGTTTTTCTGTGTGACGACTTTCGGATGTTGTCCCGTCTTGATGGCGAAGTTTTCGGTGGGCAAACCGAAGGCAT
>CAZQOE010000182.1:0-1658 GCA_964594935.1 uncultured Rhodospirillaceae bacterium
TTTAGTCACAAAATTGTAAACGCCGCCCTTGCCGGACGTGTCGCCCGGGTACCAGTTTTGCACCGTCGAGTATTTGATCGAGGCGTCGTCGAGCGCAATCAGTTCAACCACAGCCGCGTGCAATTGGTGTTCGTCGCGTTTTGGCGCCGTGCAGCCTTCAAGGTAGCTGACCGAGGCGGCTTCGTCGGCGATAATCAGCGTGCGCTCGAACTGTCCGGTGTTTTCTGCATTGATGCGGAAGTATGAGGAAAGCTCCATCGGGCAGCGCACGCCCTTGGGGATAAACACGAACGAACCGTCCGTAAAAACAGCGGAATTCAGCGCGGCAAAGAAATTGTCGCCGACGGGCACGACGGTGCCGAGGTATTTTTTGATCAGATCAGGATGCTTTAAAACCGCTTCTGATATTGGGCAGAAGATAATGCCGTGGGATTCCAGCTCTTTTTTGTAAGTCGTGGCGACCGAAACGCTGTCGAAAACGGCATCGACCGCCACGCGTCGTTCGACGCCTGCCAAGACTTCCTGCTCCTTGAGGGGAATGCCAAGCTTGGCGTAAGTGTCGAGTAATTGAGGGTCAATCTCGTCGAGCGATTTCAGTCCTTTCTTTTTCTTTGGCGCGGAATAATAGGAGGCGGCCTGATAATCAATTTTGGGATAGTGAATCTTGGCCCATGTCGGCTCGGTCATCGTTTGCCATTGGCGAAAAGCCTTCAGCCGCCAATCAAGGAGCCATTTCGGCTCGATCTTCTTGGCCGAAATGTACCGGATGATATCTTCGTTAAGACCTGCAGGAACAGTTTCTTCCTCAATTAAAGTCACAAAACCGTATTTGTATTTTTGTCCGGCCAGATCTTCCGCCAAGGTTTTTGTGTTCGAGGTCATGTCACGACCTCCCATTGGATTTCTTGACGGAATTTTTGTCATCCCCAAGTAAAAAAGGCAGGGCAAACATTTCGTTCAAGGTTACGTTATTCAGGGAGGCGCGAACCGCAGTGTTGACTTTATTCCACCCGCTGCTCATGGGGCAGAGGCGATGGATTTTGCAGTTTTCGTGTGCGCTGCCGTGCGAACAATCGGTGATGGCGATGGGGCCGTCCATGACCTCGATGATCTCGGCGATAGAAATATCCGAGGCGCGCCGCGCCAGTTTGTATCCACCCGTTGCCCCTCGTTGGGCTAAAATCAAATCTCCCTTGGCCAAAAGCTTCAAAACTTTGGCGACGGTGGGCATCGGCAAGCCGGATTTTTCCGTAAGTTCCGACGCCGCCCACAAAGCGCCATCGCCTTCTCTTCCCATGTGGGACAGAAGGGTGACGGCATAATCGGTGAGGCGGCCAAGACGAAGCATGGAGGCACTGTATCAATCTGTACTATATAAGTCCAGATTAATTTAAGCCTGTTTTTAAAGGAAAAAATGCCTAATTCGTTCTTGATAATTTTGTTCCCGCCGCCGCGCGTTCCTGTAGGACTTTTCGGCGGAAAGAAAACAGTTTGGCAGGTCGGCCCGAAGTGCTTCTTTCGATCATGCCTGTTTCTTCAACCAAGCCCTGCGCTTCGACAAGGCGGCGGAAATTTTGTTTGTGCAATCGCAATCCCGCCAACGCCTCAACCGTATTTTGAAGTTTCAAGAGCGTAAACTGCGGGGGCAAAAGCTCGAA
>CAZQOE010000182.1:1668-3185 GCA_964594935.1 uncultured Rhodospirillaceae bacterium
TTTTCGCGCGCAACCGCGCCATGGCCGTGGCGACGATGCGGCGATGGTCGAACGGCATGGAAAGTCCCAAATCGCCTTTTCTTTTCTTTCCGGATTCCAAAACCAGCCCCGCTTCCCACAAAAGCTCGTAACGTTGCAAAACAAGCTCTTCATTCCAATGACGGGCATCGGCGGGAAAGGCGATATTGATGCGCTCGGCCCGCGAGCGCTTTTGTTGTTTATTCGGCGCGGCGTCTTTCCATGCCGTCAGTGCGGGCATGATTGTTTTGGCGACAAGCGGCGGGATGCCGTGGCGATGGTCTTCCCACGGGAAGTGCTGATACCAAGGAGACCATGCGGGATTCAGAACTTTGGCGTCTTCATAAACAAGCGCCAGATAACCAATGGAAACGGCGCGTTTACCTGCCGCTGTCCGGTCGCGGTCGGCAAAAGTATATAGCTGCTCGACATAGCCGAGAGCTTGATGCCCTTTAAGTTTTGCCCATGCGCGCAAGCCTTGTTCGAGCGTGCGGTGCGCCGATTCGAAAGGACCCGAAGGCAGGGCGTGTTTTTGGTCGGTCAGCAGATAAGGTTCACCGTTCGCGACGGCTACGATCACGGCATTAAGTTCGATGGCAACCGCCGAAAGTTTTTCCGGCTTCATAAAAACCCCTCACCAAAGCCCCCCATTCAAGCGGGCTTTCGCAAGGTATATACCACGATTTTCTGTTTATTATCTACGGATCTGGACTTGGTCTACGGCGTAGCCGACTCCTGTACCCACGGCGCCGCCAATGGCCGCACCGCAAGCAACGCAGCCGCCCATCAGGACGGTACCGGCTGCGCCGATGGCAGTACCGGCTGCAGCGCCGGTAAGCATCCGCTGCTCTTGAGCCGTTAAATCGGAACATCCGACCAAAGCGACGACTCCAAGAACCAGAACTGTTTTTTCAACAAATGCCTTCGCGGACATGAGGCCTCCCTTTAACTCTTAAAGACTTGGAACAAGAAACTCCCCTAACAATGTGTCAAAGAAGGTAAAAAAATCGTGAACGTTTGCCGAAGGGCCTATATAACATACGGAAAACAAAGCAAAAATTTTAGGAACCTCAAAGCTCTGTAAATGTAACAAAGTGTAAGAATGCTTGTCTTTTATTGCTACTTAAGCAGGGGTAGATGTAACGCGCCGGAGAGTGACTTCTTCGGAATGCGTTTTTCCTACCGGATAATCGCCGATTTTCAAAACTTCAGGATGCTTGCGTTAATGTCCTACGACGTGGTTTCAGAGAACTTGAGCCCGAAGAGCCAGATACCTTTGGCCTTCTTGGGCGCGCCGCGTCCTGTGATGCAGAAAACGTTGGCCAAGGCGGTCGAATGTTCGGGCATTGGTGTCCATTCGGGCGAAAGGATCACCCTGCGCCTATGTCCTGCTGCCGAAGACACGGGGGTTGTTTTTATCCGCACCGATTTGTTGAACGGCGCTCGCGCGATATCCGCCCGTTGGGATAGTGTCATCGATACGAAAATGTGCACCGTCA
>CAZQOE010000183.1:0-1381 GCA_964594935.1 uncultured Rhodospirillaceae bacterium
TGGGCTGCAAACCGCGCTTTTCTCGATTTTTGCTGCTCACGTACGGAAGAAGTACGCTCCGCTCAAAAATCTCGAAAATCACGTTTTCGCCTCAAGCTTCGAAATCGAAGTATAGCATTAATTTTTTAATTCTCGCCGACGGCCTGACGAGATTTTTAATCAGGCCAAACTTTATGCTTTGTTCGTTATGCGATCCAAATCGCGGTGACCGATATTGACTTCATAGCCGCCCGCTTTCAGCATAATTCCCAGTTCTTCGGCGACCATCACCGAGCGGTGGCGTCCGCCCGAACATCCGACAGCGATAGTCAAATAGCTTTTTCCTTCTTGCTGATAGCGCGGCAGAAGCGGCAAAAGCAAATCCGCCAGATGCTTCATAAACGCCGTAAAATCGGGGTCTTTACGAATATAGTCGGCCACGGACTCTTCGCGCCCCGTCGCGGGCCGCAGGGCAGGGTCCCAATGCGGATTGGCCAAAAAACGCGCGTCGAAAACCAAATCGGCTTCGCGAGGCACCCCGTGGCGATAGGAAAAAGACATGACGAAAAGCGTCAGGCTTTGAGTGGGTTCGGGCCGGAAATGCCCTGTTATCAGGCGGCGGAGGTCATGAATCGATATTTCAGAGGTATCGATGACAAGATCGGCCTCGTTTTTAAGTCCGCGTAAAAGTTCGCGTTCGGCGCTGATGCCGTCGGTCACGGGCCTTCCCGTTGCCAAGGGATGCCGCCGCCGTGTTTCGGTAAAGCGCTGCTGCAGGGTTTCGTTCGAGCAATCCAAAAATAGCAGGCTGACCTGCAAATCGGGCCGCTTGGCGAGTTCATGATCGACGCGCAACAAATCGTCGACCGTAAAACTGGCGTTGCGCGTGTCGATGGCAACGGCCAGATTCCGCTTTGCCGTCGTTGCGTCGTCGATAAGCGCCGGAACAAGCCCAAGGCGCAGATTATCGACGGCTTCGTAACCCAAATCCTCGAAAATATTAAGGGCGGTCGACATTCCCGCGCCCGACATGCCCGATACCAGGATGATACGTCGTTTGGCTGGGGTTGTTTCCGATAGGGTCATTTTTTCAACGTATAAGCCAAGGCCGCGCGTATTTTGGCCGGTGTCGAAGCGGCGAACGACGGAAGCCTAAGACGACTGACGGGGCGGTCAAGGAAGAAAATCGGGTCATCTTCGGGCAAACGTTCCAACGGTTCGCTAAGGCTTGTCAATTCGACGTAAAGCGCGACAGGCGCGGATGGCGTAAAAGGCATCTCGACCATGCCCACATGGCGGATTTCCATCAATCCCTTTATGGATGCGGGTGGTGATGCCACAAGAACGTCGTTTTCAAGCTGTAATAAGGTCTGGTCGTCCGAAAGAAGCGTCGCGCCTTTGT
>CAZQOE010000183.1:1391-1764 GCA_964594935.1 uncultured Rhodospirillaceae bacterium
TAAGCCTCTCGCCGCTCACGCCGGTTTCCTCGGTCAATCAGGCGCAGCGCAAGGTCGGACTTACCAACCCCCGGAGGGCCCGCCAAAAGGACGGCTTTGCCATTTAAAACAACGCTCGAAGCGTGAATAAGCATTCATGAATATTAGGCCAAGATTCCCATTTTCATAAGCATAAAATAGCACTAGTTTGTAAAGCCCTCATAACTTGGAATAAACAAGTCCCATGAAAAAACTCCTAATTCTTATCGCGCTGCTCACTTTGCCCGTTCAAGCGTTAGCTGCGCACGCTCCGAAGTCGCCTGCCGCTGCCGCCCCATGGGGCGTAGGCTCGGCCATCGCGGCCGTCGTCAACGACAATGTCATTACGACCATC
>CAZQOE010000183.1:1774-3168 GCA_964594935.1 uncultured Rhodospirillaceae bacterium
CGAGAATTTCACCCGACCGCAAGCCTGTGAATACATCGACCTTGAACAGCGTTTGAGGCTTGCCATCTTCTCGTCGGGACTGCCGGATAACGTCGAAGTCCGCAAACACATGTTTCCGCAGATTCTTCGCGCCATGATCGACGAACAGCTCGAAGCGCAAGAAGCCAAAAGGATCGACATCAGCGTTTCGAAAGAAGAGGTCAATGAGGCGCTTAAGCGCATCGCGCAGGACAACAAGGTTCCGGGGGGCGATATACTGAAATTACTCGCCGCGCAGGGCATTTCTCCGCAGGCGATGATCGATCAAGTCACCAATGGCTTGCTTTGGAATAAAACCGTGATGCGCGAATTGCGCCCGCGCGTCGACGTTGGCGACGACGAAATCGATGCCGTTGTCGAACGTATTCGCGCCGACGCGGGCAAGGAAGAATACCTTGTCAGCGAGATACTTTTGACGGTGGACAACGCCAAGGACGAAGACCAAGTGCGGCAGGCGGCCGAAAACATGGTTACGCAAATCCGCGCCGGCGCCAATTTCGGCGCTGTCGCGCGCCAGTTCTCGCAGGGCGCTGGGGCTGCGCAAGGCGGGGATATCGGCTGGATTCAACAGGGCCAGCTTTCGCCCGAGCTTAACCGTGCGTTGGCGGAATCGGCTCCCGGGCAGGTTAGTTCGCCTATTCGCACGCCTAACGGCTTTCATATTCTGGGGGTTCGCGGCAAGAGGACGATTTCGATGGGGGGCGACCCCAACAAGGCCACTCTTGGCATCGAGCAGATTTTCCACCCCTATGCAGGGGCTGATAAAAAGGCCGTGTTGCGCGAAGCCGCGCTTATTCGGGGCGCCGTCAAAGCCTGTTCGGGCATAGACGAAGCAATCGGAAAATATTCGGGATGGAAAGCCCAGAAGCTCGGTACGATGAGTTTGGCCAAGGCGCCCGCATGGATTGCCGACAAAGTGCGCAAAGTGGCGGTAGGGGGATCCAGCGAGCCGCTCGATACCGACAAGGGCGCGGTGGTATTGTTTGTTTGCGACCGCAACGAGGACGTCGGGTTGGACAGGGACGCGATACTGCACTCGATAGGGACCGAAAAGCTCGAGCTTCAGGCCCGCCGCTTGCTCCGCGACCTTCGCCGCGATGCTTACGTCGACATCAGGCTGGGAAAGAAGTCGTAATCTTCGCACCCTTGCTTTCAAGCGCCTTGAAAAACGTGTCGGGGTTGACGAAGTGCGCTTGCGTAAAGACGCCGGGCCGCTTGGCTTCGCTTTGGTACTGTTCGAGGCAACACACGATGGCCAGCGCGGTTAAATCGTAAGGGTCTTGGTGGAACAAGCGCATTGTGGCCGGCACTTGCTTGTCGTCCTTTGTTCCGGCGGCGTCGAGGTTGATAACGGC
>CAZQOE010000184.1:0-236 GCA_964594935.1 uncultured Rhodospirillaceae bacterium
CCGACGATAAGGGCGATGACCGCGATCATGCCGGTAAAAAGGCGCATGGTGTCGGTCGTGCTTTCGATGGTCTTGCGGATGTTCGTCGTGTTGAACAGATACATGTCCTTGACGCCGTGCCGCTGGGTCAGAAGTTTAAGGATGCCCTCCTCGGCGGCGCTTTGCGGCACGTTGTCGTTCAATCGCACCATGATATTGCGCAAATAGGTCTGGCCCGTGATGCGGCTCATCGCGAC
>CAZQOE010000184.1:246-3159 GCA_964594935.1 uncultured Rhodospirillaceae bacterium
TATTGAGGTTTTCGTCGTTCCCGATGCCGCTCGCCTTGGGCATGGCCACGCCGACGACACGGCACGGAATGGATCCCAGAAAAATCACCTCGCCGACGGGATTGTTGTTATCCGGAAAAATCTTTTTGCGGGTATTTTCGTCGATTACGGCTTCCTGAGCGATGCGCCGGACGCCGCTTTTGTCGAAAGGCCGTCCGGCGGAAAACGACAAATCGCGCACCTGAAAATACTGGTCGCCGACGCCCTGAACGCGCGCGTTGGCCGATATGTTTCTAAAGCGCAGCGTCACGTTGGCCGAAACGACGGGAGTCGCGCTATCGACGTAGCTTTGCTCGGCCAAAGCCTCAGCATCGCTTGGCACAAGCGTCCTGATAATCAAAGAGTGCTCGTCGCCGAAGCCCTTGCCGGGATAAATATTGAGGGTATTTGTGCCCATGGCGCTGATGTCACTTAAAATGCGCTGCTGCGACCCTTCGCCCAAGGCGGTGACGCAAACGACCGACGCGATGCCGATAATAATGCCGAGCATCGTCAGCAACGTCCGCAATTTGTGCGAAAACATCGCGCGCCGCGCGATGCGCATGGCCTCAACGACTCGGTCGCCGAAACTCGTCCAGCTTTGCGGCGCGCCGTCGATCTTCAAGGGCGCAAGCTGAAGCGTGGAACCGATAACGGCGGGATTCCTTTTATCCGAAACGATTTCGCCGTCGCTGATTTCGATGATGCGCTGCGCGTACTGCGCGACGTTCGCGTCGTGCGTGACGATAATGATGGTGTGGCCCTCGCGGTGCAATTCGCCGAGAAGCTTCATCATCTCGACGCCGCTGTTTTTGTCCAAAGCGCCCGTCGGCTCGTCGGCCAGAATGACGCGCCCGCCGTTCATGATGGACCGCGCGATGCTGACGCGCTGCTGCTGACCGCCCGAAAGTTGCGACGGCTTGTGATTTGCGCGGTCGCTAAGCCCCAACCGCCCCAAAAGGACGCGGGCGCGCTCTTCGCGTTTCGCGCGGGCCGTTCCGGCATAGATGGCGGGAACTTCGACGTTTTCAAGCGCGGTCAGATCGCCGAGCAAATGATAACGCTGGAAAATGAATCCGAAATGCTCGCGCCGCAACTTGGCTAAATCGTCGGGAGACAAAACGCCGCTGTTTTGCCCCGAAACGAAGTATTCGCCGCGCGTAGGCCGGTCAAGACAGCCCAAAATGTTCAAAAGCGTCGATTTCCCGGAACCGGACGCGCCGACGATGGCGACCATCTCGCCCGCGTTGATGGATAAATTGACGTTCTTTAGCGCCGCGACGCGTTGTTCGCCTGCGGCGTACTCTCGCCATAAAGACCGCAATTCGAGGAGCGGCCCGCCCATGTCTAAAGCCCCATGGAAGGAGGCGGTCTGCGCGGCGCGACGCTGCTCGAGGATTCGCCGGTCTTGTTCAAAGACTCGCTCACGACGACGTTCTCGCCTTCCGTCAGGCCGTCCTTGATTTCGACGTTGACGTTATTGTTGATGCCGACGTGAACCTTGCGTTCTTCCTGCTTTCCGTCCGCGCCAAGAACGCGAACCGTCGAACTTCCGTCGGCGTTGATTTTGCCCAAGGCGGTGCGCGGAATCGAAAGCGCCCCTTTGGCCTCGCCCAGAATGATGTTGACCTCGGCCGTCATCGAGATGCGCAGTTTTCCGTCCTCGTTGGGAACGTCGAAAAGGCCGTTGTAATAAATGGCGGCGGTCGACGAAGACGATGCGCTCGACGACGAAGACGTGCTGCTGTCGCTGATGGAATCCGGCGCGGGCTCGATAGCGCGCAATGTGGCTTCGTATTCGTGGTCCGGCTCGCCCAGAATGGTGAAATGGACTTTCTGTCCGATGCTGACGCGCGTGATATCGGCCTCCGATATTTTCGCGTTGATGGTCATCGTGTCGAGCTGCGCCAGCTTGATGATCGTCGGAGCCTGCTGCGCGGCGTTAACGGTCTGCCCCTCTTCGGTCACGATGGCGACGACGGTTCCGTCGATAGGCGCCTTGATGTTGGTATAGCCCAGATTGACCTTGGCGGTGTCCACGGCGATTTCGGCGGACTTAATCTGCGCTTCCAAAGCCGCGACGGACGCCTTGGCGGATTCAAAGGAAGCTTCCGCCGCCTGATATTTTTCCTTCGATGTCGCGTCGTGCACGCGCATCGCCTTTTGCCGCAAAAACGCCGCTTCGGTTTCCTTAAGCGTCGCCTGCGCCGCTAAAAACTGGGCGCGGACGTTTTGAAGCGCGGCCTGCGCGTTAAGAAGGTTGTTCTGCTGCGTCAGGGAATCGATTTCCGCGACAAGCTGGTCTTTTTGAACCTTGTCGCCGAGCGCGACTTTCAAGGACTTGATCTGCCCCGACACCTGAGCGCCGACGCTGACCATCTTCGACGCCTCGAGCGTGCCGGTGGCCAGAACGTTCTCCTCCAGATCCATGCGCACGACCTTGGTCGTAATGACAGGGGGCGTCGCCGTCTCGGAGGAATAAAATATTTTCCATCCCGCGAAAATCAGGATCAAAACGCAAAGGCCGCCAAAAACGTAGCGGACCCAGAATTCCTTATCGATTTTCATCCTGTTCCTCGATTTTCTTCAGGCGGCAGACGAAGGGTACGGGTCTTCCGCCGTCACCTTACGCTATGCACTATTTATGTCGAATTTGTGGAGGGGTACAGCTATTTATAATTGTCAGGAAACAGTTGTCTTTCAACAAGTTCGATCATGATGTGGATCATCTTGATATGAAGTTCCTGAACGCGGTCGGAATATCTGCCTGCCGGCGTCGCCAAAAGGATGTCGCACATATCGGCCATGGGGCATTTCTTTTTGCCGGTCATGCCGATGACCTTGGCTCCTACTTTTTTCGCCGCGTCAATGGCGTTGATGATGTTCTTGCTTTTG